>DDFD01000003.1 GCA_002337005.1 Flavobacteriales bacterium UBA1937
AAAGATTTGCCTACTTAGTAGGAACAACACCTAATAAAATAGATGATCTAGCCTATACCTATACAGGTAACAGACTTACGAATCTATCAGATGCAGGAAATGCTAGTGGTTACGAAAACGCAAGCACATTGCCGATTCAGTATGATGCCAATGGCAATATGACAGAGATGCAAGGGAAGAATATACAAAAAATCAACTACAACTATCTTAGCCTCCCCAAAAGCATATCTTTGACATATGGTGATGATATAAGCTATGCCTACCGTGCAGATGGAGTAAAAATAGGCAAAGTATATACGTCTAAAGTTTCAGGGTATAATATGCTGACTACTACAAAGAATAGCATAGACTATTTAGATGGATTTCAGTATAAGACAGAAGAAACCACTACAACAGGTGGAGGAGTGATAGGCACCCCCGTTCCTGAACTCCCAAAAGGTACAATGCCATTAGCAATGGAACAAGAAGCTTTTTTAGATGTACCATTAGACTCTGGTGAACCATTAGTTGAAGAGCCACTACCAATTCTACAGTTTTTCCCAACCGCAGAAGGATTTTATGATTATCAGAAAAATTTGTATATTTACCAATACAAAGACCACTTGGGAAATGTGCGTTTAAGTTATGCAAAAAATCAAAGTGGAATTGGAGTAGAAGTTCAAGATCAGAATGATTATTATCCATTTGGGATGAATCATTTGAAGACAGGAGTAGCATATTTTGGCACTGGCACTTGGAATAACTACAAGTACAACGGTAAGGAACTGCAAGAGACAGGAATGTATGACTACGGAGCGAGGTTCTATATGCCTGATATCGGAAGATGGGGTGTGGTCGATCCTAAGGGAGCAGAATTTCCCGGTTGGTCTTTATATAATTACAGTTTTAGTAATCCAATACGCTTCACTGATCCAGATGGAATGGCTCCCAATGATATAGTTTTCATTAATAATCGAGGAGTAGAAGTTCATCGTATTAAAAGTGATACCCAATTTAAAACTTATATACAGGCTACTGTGAACGCAAGTAGTAATCCTACTAAAAGTATGGCAGGATGGAAACAAGTTCCGATGCCTAATATAATACAACAAAGACCTCAATCTGGTGAAAACGTATCTGGTTCTGCTTATCAAGAGAATGACTATCAAATTGCTGCAAGAACGGGCTACTTTAATCAAAGTAAAAATTCAGGGCAATTGGATTTAGTAACAGAGGGTGGAAACCCAATTCCTCAGGATGCTATAAAAGGAATTCCCGATTTAGATCCAACTTTAGTCAAAGCTGTTACTGTTCAGGAATCGAATGCTGGAACAAGCGGTGTTAGTGATATAATGCAAGCTAATGTTCCTGGAGATTGGTCTAAAATGAAAAGTAGTTATCAATTAACTAAAGGTGAAAAAACGAGTGAAACAAATTCTTTGTTTGCAGGAACAAGGATTTTAGCTACTAAAGGGTTTAAAGGAGGGATTTCTGTTGATCCCAAAACTGGAAAAATTTCTTATAAGTTTCAAGGATGGGCGAAAGCCGTTGAAGCATACAATGGTGGTGGAACAGCAGGTTATCAAAATAGTGTTTTACAAATGCAACAAGAATCTAAAAAACCTAAACCTTCAGATTATTAATTATGAAAAGATTTTTTTTAAGTATAGTTATCGTTTTATTTGTAGGATGCAACAAATCCGATTCAAATCCGAATATTAAAATTAATATTCCCCAAAAATTAGACTATTATGAACGTTGTAGATTATTAGTTTTAGAAGAAAATACCCCTAATCAAGATTTTGAATTTATAAAAAAAGACAATAGCATTGATGAGCAGGTAATTAAATATTTGGGAAATATTGTAACTTCTAAAAAGGATACACTAAAAATTTTAAAAACAGTTCATTATACCGGCATTTATGAGGATTCTAAGAGAGGAAACGGACAAGTACGTATTTACGATTCTAATAATCAATTGATAGGTTTTTATAACTTAGGCTCAGCTTTAGCAATACCTAATTATATTAGCGACAAGGAATTGATTTTTAAATACAAAAATGACCAATGTAATCAAACAACTAAAATTAGCTTGAAAGATAGCATTCCTAAGCAGATATTCATACAGTGTACAAAAGGTGGAGGGGATATTTATAGCTTAGAAATGGCTAAATAAATTGAATGGTTTTTTGCTACCATAGAAAAAAAAACTAATGATAAAAAAGGTATTTAGAATCATAGGGGGTTTTATGCTAATTGCTCTTATCGTATTTGCATATAAGGCGATAAGTGTTTTAGTTTGGACAAAAAATGCAAATAAAAACTTTAACAATTTGACATTATTAGGACAATTAGTAGATGAGAATGGTAAGAATGTAGAAATACAAGGTAAAATATTTTTAACTAAAACAGTAGGCTCTGATGATTCTGATCTTGATCCTATTGGAGAACAACAAATAGATATTATCACAATTAATAATAAAGGAAAAATAAATAATACCTTTTTACCATTACAAAGAATAGATATTGATAGCCTAGTTGTGCCAGGTTATCATTTAAAAGAAGTAAAAAAAGAATCTTACTATCTAGCTAAGAAAGATTATGATACTATCCGAATGAAATTTGTTTTAACAAAATAAGGTAATGTATCAGATGTGTTGATTTGATGTTTTAAGAATTAAAATAATTGTTTTTCAATTATTTACAAAATGAAATAAAAAATAAAAAAACAACCCCGCTACGTCAGCAAAAGTTATTGATAAAGTAACGGATACTCATTCAGGAGAAAATACCAAATTGATTATAACTCCTCCACAAACAAGATAATTCGCATGAAAAAAAAAGCTATCATAGGTTTTATTTTAGTAATAATTGCTTTTACTATTAATAATCAGTTTTATAAAAAGAAAATTTTTATAAACAATGCCTTTTCAGTAGGTAATATGGAAATCAAAAAGATTAATGTTAAAATACCTAAAAATATTCAACAAACAGAAATTATAAAATCAGGTAATTATTTAGATATTAGTTATAGAAGTTTATTTAAAGATTATAACTTAAATTTAAGGTTTAAGAATCCACAAAACGATACTATACTTAAATTCGGTAATAAAAGCGATTATTATCTTACAAAGAAAGTTGTTTTATTTACCAAATATTATAACGACATATTTAGTCCTCATGAAAATTCATTTCAAATAGAATTTAAAAAGAATGAGAATAAACTTTTTCTGAAAGGAGATGTTTATAATAATAAGAATAATAAAATTAATATTTGTGGAGAGATAAAATTACCATAATATTTAACTGGGTTACATTTAATATCCTTCAATTTTAATTTTTGCTTTTTTAAATGACATTTTATTAGGTAAATTGCTGTTTTATAACGATTTGTAAATTCTATAAAATCTAAATACCGCTATACGAAATTTCGTATAGTGGTGTTTTTTATTTTAGTTTCTAAAAATTAATATAAAATGAATAAATTTTCACAGATAGAGTTAGACGAAAAAAAACTAGCAGAAGAAACATTGCAGTATATTCTTAAAATACAAAATACCTATTTAGAGAGCACTTTATATATAGATATTCTAGACCCAAGAGAGAAATATGGAGATTTACATCAGCATATAGATTTTTTGAAAGAAAGACTCTCTCATCTTGAATTTTTTGTAGATTACACAGATGTAAGTTTTAAAAATTCTATGTTTAGATATACCCATTTTATATATGATACAGATGGAAGTACAGTAGATAATTCTCAAATTCTAACAAAAAAGAGAGATGAAATAGAGGGGTTGTCAAAAGAAATCTTGTGGGCAAATCCACAGGAAGAAGAAAAATATCAATCAATAAGTAACTTTAACAGTTTTGTAGATGTTATTGTACCGAAAGAAAAAAGATTATATAAGCTAATTTATAGTCCATTTTTCAATATTGAAGGGTGGATAAAATATTATCAAGATTTATTAGATATTAAATTTCCTGAATTTTCAGAAAAATTAATCTTTGGAAAAACAATTTTAAATTACACCCACTTTAAAGAGGATTATTATATTGGGATAGAATCAAATTATGATTCTAC
This sequence comes from Flavobacteriales bacterium UBA1937, assembly GCA_002337005.1. Lineage (GTDB taxonomy): Bacteria > Bacteroidota > Bacteroidia > Flavobacteriales > Weeksellaceae > Cloacibacterium. The sequence goes on from DDFD01000003.1 coordinate 4,064, forward strand.
AAAAAAAGAAATGAAAAAAGGTTATTGGGAAACTCCTGTTTATCAATTTATTATTTTTAAAAAACTAAGTGCAAAAAAGATAGAGAAAGTTGTTATTTTTAAAGAATTCTCGCATCCTTTCTTTAGTAAGCCAGCTCTTAGTTTTAGGGGGTTTTTTGCTACAAGAACAATACACCAAATATCAGAATTGCATCACAAAATAGATAATTATACCAGAGAAGAATATTTAGAAGATGGCACGATAAGATTTTACAATTCAGAAGATTTTGGAGGTGTTCTTAAAAGACATGCTTATTTTTACTATGATATGTTATATCACACCACAAAAGAATACATTAAATATATAAAAGAAAGTTTTAGTGAATCAATGTAAAATAAATTTTTCAAAAAAATAATAATACTTCATTAAAATAAAAAAAAGTGGTACAAATCTATGTGCCACTTTTTTTATTGAAATCTAAACTAAAAAAATCAAACTTCTTCAATTTTAGTTTTTAGATTAAAATCTTCTTTTTCGAAAAAGTCATTATCTCTGTCTTTATTGAAATATTCGAGCTGGTCTTTTATCAGATTAGACAAAGATTTTTCCCAAAACCAAAGAGGAACTTTAAAACTTAATTCTTCATCTTTATCATCTATCTCTAAAATCAAAGATTTAGGCGCAAATAACCAGGGAGAAAGAGAAATATTTTTTAGTTCTGCAGATAGAATAAGTTTCCAAGTTTTTTCCAGTTCTTCAGCTTTTTCTACATAAACAATAGTTGTTGGAATTTCTTTTGGTTGTTTCAGTTCTTCTACTTTTTTTTCCCAAACATCATCTTCAATATGAATCGCATTTTCGATTTCTTCATATTTTGATTTTTGCATCCAGAATTCTTTTTCTTCATTTACTTCAGAAATAAAACATCTGAATAATGTAGCCTTTTCAGTGTTTTTAATAATTGTGTAATTTTCAATTGTTTTCATAATAAAATATTTAGTTGTTTAATTTATCTTTTTCTGATGGTAGCTGTGTTAGATATTTCTTTTTCAGCAACTATATTTTCTTTTTTGAAAAGAGTATGGTTTTCTTTCTCTCTTTCTTTAATGATGTTTATGAGTTCTGCCTTTCTTAAGTTTTCTTCTTTTTCAAGTTTATATTTCGAAACAAGTTTTTGTTTTACATCCTCCAAACCGTCAAGAACCTTATCAATTTCTTTTATTTTTTCTTCAGTATCTTGAGTTTGATTTTGTATGAGTTTTACATCTACACCTTTTGATGCCAGATTTTCAACAACCTTTTCAACTTCATATCTCGCATTATTGACTTTATTTTGATAAAATGGCAATTGATTTTTCCAGTAGTTTGAACCTGTTTCACTTTCAGCCCATCCTTTAGCCTTATCATAACTATCAATTTGAGAATTAAGCTCTTCAACTACTTTTGTATATAACTCATACTTTCTAAGTATAAAAGCATTATCGGCTAGAAGCTTGTTTTTGTCATAATCTAGCTTTTTCTCTAATAGTTTTACTTCAATTTCCGCTCTTAACACAGGATTGGTAATAATGGCAGTTTTAAGTTCTAGAGTATTAATATCAGATATGTCAACAACATCCGCTCCTTTTTTCATAGCTTCTAAATATCTTGCCTGTTTAGCCTGTAATTTTTGAAGCATAAAAACATCTATACTATCATTCATCAACATAAAATTTATTCTCACATTTTCGTTTCGATTTCCTTGCCTCCAGCCACGACCTTCTACTTGTCTAAGCGCAGTAAAATTATAGGGTAATGTAAGTAAATAAATATCTGAAGTAGTTTCTTGCAAATTCATTCCCTCTTGAATAGCTTCACTTCCAATCACAATTTTTACTTTCCCCTGGTTAAACTCGTCTTGAATTTTTATTCTATTATTTTTTGTGGTTCCACCAGTAATAATTTGAACTTCTTCATTTTTGAACCCCAACTCATTGACAAGGTAGTTTTTCAATTTTGGAAATTCTTTAATTGTTGAAGCTAAATATATTGATAGTACGGGAAAGAAAAACGACCCATTAAAAACTCTTGAAGGATTGAAATCATTTTACAGTAGTAATGTCAATGTAAAGACTCTATTATTTTTAATTCTTGTCGAAGCAGGTGTAGATGTTGATAAGTACAAAATCGAAGAAGAATTTAGCCAGTATAAAGAAGCTTCAGTATGCATAAAGGTATTGTTTAATAAATTGAAATAGTTTGTGTGAAAGTTTAGAGGCTATTTCAATTATATCTTGCGGAGAAAAACAACTCTAATCTCCGCAAAAAATGCGGAGAATAATTTGTATATTTACCGCAAACTTTTCAAAATGGCAATATATATCCATCAATTAAATCAGTGGCCTAGGTTTCATTGGGAACAAGACGAGTTTTTTAATCTACTTGCAGAGGTTAGACAGCTGCAAGGAAAATTATTGGGCAAAGTTGAGCTTTTAGGCTTTGGTTTAAAAGATGAAGCCAATTTAGAAACCTTGATACAAGATGTTGTAAAAACCTCTGAAATTGAAGGGGAGGTGTTAAACCCAGAATTAGTGCGTTCTTCAATAGCAGTTCGTCTTGGATTAGATAATTTAGGTATTGAACATTCCAACCGAAATATTGATGGTGTAGTTGATATGATGCTGGATGCAACACAAACATTTGATAAATCATTAAGTGAAGAAAGGTTATTTGGATGGCATTCTGCATTATTTCCGACAGGTAGGAGCGGAATGTATAAAATTGAAGTTGCCAAATGGAGAACAGGTGATATGCAAATCGTATCTGGTAGAATGGGAAGAGAAAAAGTTCATTTTGAAGCGCCCAGCCCAGAAAAACTTGAAAAAGAAATGCAGGAGTTTATTAATTGGTTCAATCAAGAAGAGCCTTTGGATTCAATAATTAAAGCAGGTATTTCTCATTTGTGGTTTGTAACGATACACCCCTTCGATGACGGAAATGGCAGAATAGCAAGGGCAATTACAGATATGCAATTGTCTAAATCAGACGGTGTAAACCAAAGATTTTATAGTATGTCTTCTCGAATCAATGCTGAGAAAAAATCTTATTACACTATTTTAGAAAGAACTCAAAAAGAGGATTTAGATATTACCAATTGGCTAAAGTGGTTTCTCGAGTGTTTAAAGGGAGCAATTATCGATTCAAATTTCATTATTGACAAAGTAGTCCGAAAACATCAGTTCTTTGTAAATAACGCTTCTAAAATAGCAAATGAGAGACAAAGAATAATACTTACAAAACTACTGGAAGGTTTTGAAGGGAATCTTACCTCATCGAAATATGCGAAGATTGCCAAGACTTCTCCAGATACCGCATTGAGAGACATAAACGATTTGGTAGAAAAGGGAATTTTGTCAAAATCGGATTCTGGAGGTAGAAGTACAAATTATGTCTTGAATTCGTAAGATAATTTTTAAGCATTTGTAGAATATGCAAGACTACAAACAAGTAAATATTGATTGATGTTGTTGATAACGAAATTTTGCTTAAATTTGGAGAACAAAGTCAAAACACAATACAGATTCAAAATATAGTTTTTGACTTTATTTGACCTGTAATATTCCTTTATTTATTGATACTTTGCTACATATTTGCTACTATACTCTTGTAAACTATTAATAATAAATATATTTACACTTTCTGTATCGGAAAGTAGTCTCGCTATTTCTTTTTATAGCAATAAATTTGGATTTATTTTATCACTTTTTCTAGTTTTTAAAACGGGTTTTATCAATTGTTATTTTGGAATTTAGTACTTAAAGTATTCATGTAAATTTTCTAATTTGTTAATATATAATTGTAAATCAATGATTTGTGATTTTTTCTGTATCTGTATATTAAATGTATATACAAGTTACATAATTAGGTATGCACTATAAGATTAAATTTATAAATGAAAATCTAAACCAGATTTTATTTGTGAAAATTATTTTATGATAACCTATTTACTATGAAAAAATATGCAATAATTTTTATTTGTTTAATTACCAATTTATTTTTTGCACAATCAGAAAATGTAAGAGTTGAAAACAATTCTAGTGGACAAAAACTTTTAGTTGATGGTAAGCCTTTTATCATCAACGGAATGAATTGGGATTATTATCCTATTGGCACCAATTACAATTACTCACTATGGACTCAAAAAGATGATTTTATAAAATCAGCATTAGACAGCCAGATGTCATTGCTCAAAAATATGGGGGTAAATGCCATAAGAGTTTACACAGGAATACCTGCCAAATGGATTACCTACATTTATGAGAATTATGGTATATACACCATGCTCAATCATTCTTTTGGTAGATATGGTCTTACCATTAATGGAACTTGGATTCCTAATACAGATTATGCTAATGAAAATACCAGAGCATATCTTATTAATGAAGTAAAACAACTTACCCAACAATACAAAAATACACCAGGATTACTGATGTATCTTTTGGGTAATGAAAACAATTATGGTTTATTTTGGGATGGTGCAGAGACAGAAAATATACCTGTAGCCGAAAGAAAATCTACACACAGAGCAGAAGCGATGTATAAATTGTTTAATGATGCTGCTTTAGAAATGAAGACTCAAGACAAAAATCATCCTATTGCAATGTGTAATGGAGACTTACTTTTCTTAGATATTATAGCCAAAGAATGTAAAGATGTAGATATATATGGTACTAATATGTACAGAGGAGTATCTTTTGGTGATGCTTTTTTGAGAGTGAAAAATGAGGTCGGAAAACCGCTATTATTTACGGAATTTGGAGCAGATGCTTTTAATGAAATTACAGGAAAAGAAGACCAAGACGCACAATCTTATTATTTATTAGGTAATTGGCAAGAAATCTATGAAAATGCTGCAGGAATGGGCAAAGCCAATAACTGTCTTGGTGGATTTACTTTTCAGTTTAGTGACGGATGGTGGAAGTACAAACAAAACGAAAACTTAGATGTACATGATGCTAATGCTTCCTGGAGCAATGGCGGTTACATTAAAGATTACCAAAAAGGAGAAAATAATATGAATGAAGAGTGGTTTGGTATTTGTGCTAAAGGTACTCCAGATGCTAATGGACTATATCAAGAATATCCACGTTCTGCATATTATGTTTTGAAACAAGTTCACCAATTTAATCCGTATGATTCATCTAAACTAACAAGTTCTAGTACGGTTAAAAATTATTTTAATGACATCAATGTTGCAGATGCTCAGTTAAGAGCTAGAGGAGATAAAGCTGCACTAAAAGGAGAAAGTAATGATAAAATAAAACTAAGTAATCTAAGGGCAGATTTCTATACCTACAATACTGGAGGTAGTCTTATTACCACTCCGAAAGATAAAACAGATGGTTATACATCTTATCCTACTAAGCAAGGTTTTGACCATACTCAATCTTATTATATAGGAGTAGAGGCCAACCCAACTTCTAATATGAGAGCTAATGTAAATGTGAATATTCTAGGAAATGTAGCAGAAAATCCTATAGATCAAATCTTTTACGAAAACAGAGGAAGACCAATAGAAGTTCTAAATGCAGATGGAACAACTACAAAAATGCAAGACGTAAATAGAGTACAGGTTTATAGTGCAAGCTACCATTGGAATGAAAAATGGTTTGATTTAGATGGATTTTATAGAACTGGGCATTACCACTGGGGATATGAAGGAGACATTTTCGGATTGTATCCGGAAGCCAATTATGGACCTAATATTGATATCTATAATGGCGAAGCTCCTTTCGGATTTGAATTTGCTGGTAAAAAAGCAATTAATGGTTTAAAAGTTGCTTTCGGTCCAGAATTATGGTGGGGAGCTAACCCAGCTGTTTTAGTAAAATATTCTAGAAAAGTAGGTAAATTTGATATTACAGGAGTTTATCACGAAGACTTAGACCAAAGAGGTACTACCCAAAGTTCATTTGCTATTCCTCAGCCTCAAACAAGAAGAGTTACTTTGGCTTTACAAAGAAAATTTGGAAAATTTGGAGTTGATTTAGGCACAATCTGGGCAGGACAACCATTGAATGGAAGAACTTTCCAAATTTATAGAGATGGAAATGTATATCAAGACCAAATTAATAATAAAGACAACTGGGGAGGTAAAGTAAAATTCACATACGCAGGAGGAAAATTCAATTGGTATGCACAAGGTGCTGCAATGGGATTGGTAGCCAATGGTGGAGCAGATAATACACAGACTTTTACAGGCTGGAGATTAAAAGATAGTGGAAGTGGTAATCAATATAATTTCTTAACTGGTTTTACTTATAATATCGGAAATCTACAAATTGCGCCAAATTTCTTATGGCAAAAACCAATCGAAGGTCCTGTACCTTTCGGTGCACCAGCACCAGGAAGACCTAGAAATATTCTAGAAGATCCATTTGTGGTAAGAGCCAATAGAGAACAAACCGCAGGAGAAATACTTTTTACTTATGACCCTACACCAGCTACTTGGATGTACAGTTGGGATACAGATAAAATCGAAGACGCAAAATTCGCCATCAGTGCAGGATTTGTTTACAGGCATTTACCTACAACACAAGATGCAGCAATTGGAATTTTACCAGACGGAAGAACCACATTTGCTTTCCCAGGTGCAGCTCCTGCAAAAGACCTTTGGGAAGTAAATACCAGAGTTGTTTCTAAGTTAAGTACTGATTTTGGGGTAATCGCTAATATCTACGGAGGCACAGCTCAAGCTAATGGTAGTGATGCCAGAACTATAGAAAGATTTGGCATAGATGTAAGAACTATTTATAAAAAAGTGAAATTTATTTCTACTATTAAATTTAACGATTGGGGGCCTTATGATTATCACAGAGATTATAATCTTACTTTCCCTATGCAATTGATAGGAGATTTATCTTTCGAAATCGGAAAACCAGAATGGTGGATTTTACCAGGAACCAGAATAGGCATTAGAGGAACATATAGAACTCTAGACCAATATTCGCCAAGATATGCACCTACCTACACCGTAGATGCGGCAGGTAATTGGGTGGCAGATCCTACTGCAATAGGCTTCCCTAATGGAAACGAGTGGGAAATAAGAACTTATATTCAAATTAACATTGGTAAATAATTTTAACAAAATGAAAAATATATTTAAACATACATTCATAAAACCATTATTAGGATTTTCGCTGTTGTTTGCTTTGGGATGTCAGAGAGATATTAATGATTTAGAACAAGCTACATATTCTAAAAATCCAGATGTTTTTATAGATACATTTAGTTCAGGACTTAATTATGCAGCTTTTGGAGGCTCAGATGTAAAAGCCTTTGATGTAGATACTCAAGTAAAATATTCTGGCACTACCTCTATGAAAATTGCTGTTCCAGATTATGGTAGCCCAGAAGGAGCTTATGCTGGTGGAACTTTTTTTACTACTGTAGGAAGAGATTTATCAGATTACAATGCACTCACTTTTTGGATTAAAGCTACCCAATCTGCAAATATTGATGTATTAGGTTTTGGTAATGATTTGGGCGAAAATAAATATCAAGTATCACTTTCTGGTGTAGCTGTAAATACCAATTGGAAAAAAGTAATTATACCAATTCCTGACGCTTCTAAACTTAAAATGGAAAGAGGAATGTTTTTCTATTCTGAAGGACCAGAAAATAACAAGGGTTATACTTTTTGGATAGACGAAGTAAAGTTCGAAAAATTAGGAACCATTTCTTATCAATCTGCTTCTATTGTTAATGGAGCTAATAAAACGGTAACATCTTTTGTGGGAGTAAAAAATGTAGTAGATGGTTTAACTGCTAGCTATAGTATGCCTAATGGTACAACACAAGCTGTAAATCTTACACCTTACTATTTTAATTTTTTTAGTTCTAATCAATCTGTTGCTACAGTAGATGAAGTAGGTAATGTAAGCACCTTAGGAGCAGGAACTTCCACCATCACTGCAACTCTTGATAATAATACTGCAAAAGGTAGTCTTATTATTAATTCTAGTGGAACATTTACACATGCGCCTACACCTACACAAGATCCGTCTAAAGTAATATCTTTATTCAGTGACAAATATACTAATGCACCTGTAGATTACTATAACGGATATTGGGCACCATACCAAACTACACAATCGGCAGATTTTCAGGTAGATGGAGATCACGTTTTGAATTATACCAACTTTAATTTTGTAGGAATACAAATGAGTTCACCTACAGTAAATGTAGCTTCTATGTCTCATTTACATTTAGATATTTATTTACCTAATGCATTATCGGCAGGCGCTAATTTTAAAATACAGGTAGTAGATTTTGGGGCAGATGGTGTTTATGGCGGAAATGATGACAAAACAAGCGAAACGACTATAGCAGCTCCTACTTTACAAGGACAAAAATGGGTAAGCCTTAATTTACCACTTACTGCTTTTTCTGGTCTAACGACTAAGTCGCATATTGGGCAAGTAATTTTCGTAGGAACTAATATTTCTAATTTCTACGCAGATAATATTTATTTTTATAATGATGGCAGCATTATCCCAGCTACACCAACTACTGCAGCACCAACTCCTACCCATGCAGCAAATAGCGTATTGTCTATTTTTAGTGATTCTTATACCAATGTTTCGGGAACTAATTTTAATCCAAATTGGGGGCAAGCTACTCAGGTTTCACAATTGGCAATTTCAGGAAATAATACCTTGAAATATGGAGGATTAAACTATCAAGGAACACAATTGGGAAGTAATATCAATGTATCTTCTTATGGTTTTCTCCATATAGATTACTATTCTGCTAATTCTAGTACCTTAAATTTCTATTTAATCAGTCCTGGGCCAGTAGAAAAAGCATATTCTCTTTCTGTACCTACAGGATTAGGAACTAATAATAACGGTTGGAAAAGTATAGATATTCCGTTATCTGCATTTTCACCAGTAGCTCTTATTAATGTTTTCCAGTTTAAAGTAGATGGCAATGGAGATGTCTTCTTTGATAATATTTATTTCCATAATTAATCAATATTTAATTCAAATTACAAATTATGAAAATTTTAAATAAAAAAAATATTCAAAAAATTAAATTTATAGGAGTTTTTGGCATATTGCTATTTTCTTTGTCTGGTTGTGATGAGGAAGCTGTACAAACTTTACCTGAAAGAAACTGGGAATTGGTATGGAGTGATGAATTTGATGGAAATGCAGGTAATTTGCCAGATGCTACCAAATGGACTTATGACATAGGAACAGGCACCAATGGTTGGGGAAACCAAGAATTGGAATATTATACCAAAAGAACAGATAATGTAAAACTAGATGGCAATGGTAATCTGGTAATTACTGCTAAAAAAGAAAATTATTCCGGCTCTGCATTTACTTCGGCAAGAATTAAAACGAAAGGATTGTTTTCTCATGCCTATGGTAAAATAGAAGCAAGAATAAAAACACCTTACGGACCAGGTATTTGGCCAGCATTTTGGATGTTAGGAGACAATATAGATACTGTAAATTGGCCGAATTGTGGCGAAGTAGACATTATGGAATTAAAAGGTCATATTCCTAGTGTGATATATGGTACTTTACACGGACCAGGCTATTCTGGTGGAGGTGCCAAAACAAAATCTTATGGTTTGCAAAACTCTAGATTCGACCAAGATTATCATGTATTTGCCGTAGAATGGAAAGAAAACCAAATAGACTTTTTTGTAGATGGCTTCTTGTATCATAGGGTAACTCCCAAAGATGTTTCTGGAGAATGGGTTTATAATCATCCTTTTTTCTTAATCCTAAATGTAGCAGTAGGCGGAAATTTTGTAGGATTCCCTACAGATGGTACTTCATTCCCTCAAAATATGTACATAGACTATGTAAGAGTATATAATGCTAAATAATCTTTGAATCAATATTATTTCAATAATTTATTATAAACAACCAAAATTTATTACTATGAATAAAATCTCTTTTTTGATTATGCTTATTGCATCATTGTTTGGTTTTTCTCAACCAACCACTAATGCACCAACGCCTACTAAAGCTTCCGCAGATGTTATTTCTGTCTTTAGTGATGCTTATACCAATGTTGCTACCAATTATAATCCGTTTTGGGGACAAATCGGAAATGTGAACCCTGCTTTTGAAGCCGTTTCTAGTTCGGGGAACAACATTTTAGTTTATTCTAATTTTAATTATCAAGGAACTGAATTAAGTACTCAAAATGCCGCTTCAATGGAATACCTTCATATTGATGTTTGGACTAGTACTGCTGGAGCTGTTTTAAAAGTTTCCCCCATTAATAATGGTACAGGAGCTACTGAATTTTTAGTAAATGTTCCTATAGTAAGCAGCGGATGGAGTAGTGTAGATTTACCAAAGTCTGCTTTTACAGGTATGACTTGGGATTCTATATTTCAAATGAAGTTTGATGGACAAGCTGGTGCTAATCCATCTACCGTATATTTGGATAATATTTATTTTTGGAAATCACCTATAGATCCTTTAGCTGATGCTACTTTAAGTGATTTAAAAGTTAATGGAACTACTATTTCGGGCTTTAGCTCTGCTATAAATACATATTCTGTTCAGTTTCCTCAAGGTACTACTGCTATTCCTCAGATTACCGCAGTAACTGCCTCTAATTCTAGTGCAAGTACTTCCATTACACAAGCTACTTCCATTCCTGGTAGTGCTACTGTTTTAGTAACTGCACAAAATGGCACTACTACCAAAACTTATACAGTAAATTATACACTTTCTGGGCCTGGTGTTGCAGCACCTACACCTCCTGCTAGAGCCTCTTCAGATGTTATTTCTTTATATAGCAATGCATACACCAATATCCCTGTTTCAGAATGGTCTGCTTCTTGGGATGATTCTAGTGTAACAGATATTCAAGTGCAAGGAAATGATACAAAAAAAATAAATTTCACGAATTTTCTGGGAGTACAACTTAGCAATTTTGTTGATGCAAGTAATATGACCTATTTCCATATGGATTATTTTATTGATAACGGGACAGATTTAGTAGGAAAAGTTATCAATACAAAATGGTCTAATCATGCAAATGCACCAACCCCTGGCGAAACAAGTGCATTTTTATTGAATACAATTCCTACTACCACAGGTACTTGGGTCTCTATAGATGTTCCTATTTCTAGTTTTGATAACTCACCACAAGTTAGAAATTCATTATATCAATTGTTATTGATATCTAACCTAGGTACGCTATATGTTGATAATATTTATTTGCATAAAAATACAATTTTAGCTGTAGATGATATAGCAACTTCTCAAAACAAGTTATTGTTTTATCCAAATCCAGTAAATTCTGGTGATGCTATAAGTATAAAAAATAAAATTAAAAGTATAGAAATATATAATGTATCTGGTCAAAAAGTAAAATCAGCGAATTCTCAAAGCATAAGTTCACAAGGTCTTACTAAAGGAGTGTATGTTATAAAAGCTGTAACAGAAAACGGAGAAGTACAATCTTCTAAGTTTATTGTAAAATAAAGTGTATTTTTCATAAGTTTTTTTAACGCCCGTTTTTAACGGGCGTTTTTTTTGATAAAAATTGTATATTTGGATGACTCATGAATTCTAAACTTTATTTTTATTTTTCACTGCTTATTTTTTGTTTTTCTGGAGCTCAAGAAATCCCAGAAAAAGGGATTCCTTTTGTTAAAAATTTTCTTCCAGAAGAATATGGTAATCATGGCAAAGTTTGGGAAATAAGTTCAGCCCAGAATGGCATAGTATATATGGCTTCAGAAAATGGCTTGTTAGAATTTGATGGTAAAAAATGGAATAAACATAGAAACTATAAAGGTTTTACAAGATCCCTATTTGTAGCAAATGATTCTACCATATTTGTAGGAGCAGATATGGACTTTGGTGTATGGAAGAGAAATAAATACAGGAAATTTGATTATCAATCCTTTTATCCTTTTAAAAATAAAATAGGAGGTGTAAACGAAGAATTTTGGGGAACTTATTTGTTTAAAAGCCAAGTTATTTTTGTCTCACACCAAAATCTCTATAGATTACTAAATCATAAAATTACCAAAATATTAGCACCTACAAGATTTTTTGATAGTTTTCAGGTGGGGAAAAGATTATTTTTAGTAGATGAAAAAAAAGGTTTATATGAATATGATGGACAAAATATTCAATTGCTATTTTCTTATCCAAATGAGCTGCCTCTAGAAATCTCCGGGATTTATGAAGATGCAGACCATCTCAATATTGTCACAAGAAACAGAGGTGTTTTTTCCTTAGTTAATGGTCAATTATCACCACTTAAATTTGAAATATCTGATGAAATAATTAAAAACAAAGTTTTCAGTTTTACTACTTTTAATCATCAATATTTAGCTTTCGGAACTATATTGAATGGAATTTATATTACTGATTATAAGGGAAATACAATACAGCATCTCAATAAAAATAAAGGACTTTCTAATAATACTGTTCTTAGTTTATATTATCAAAATAATGGTAAAATATGGATGGGATTAGATTATGGAATTGCTTTTTCTGATATTAAAAATAATATAACATATTTTAGAAACTCTAATAGTGATTTTGGTACGGGTTATACCGCAAATCTTGACAATAGTATTTTTTACCTAGGAACTAATCAAGGCTTATACGCTGCCAATTGGAATGATCTAAACAGCAGCAAAGACAAGAACTCTTTTGCCTTAATTAATGGAGCAGAAGGTCAAGTGTGGACACTACAGAAAATAGGAGATAAAATTATTTGTGGTCACGATCGTGGTTTGTTTGAAGTTAAAGATCGCAAAATATATAAAATAGACAACGAACCAGGTGTAATGAGCCTTTTAGAATATGATAAAAATACACTTTTTACAGGTAATTACAACGGAATTTCAATCTTCAAAAAGCAAAACAATTCTTGGGTTTTTCTCAGAAAAATGGAAGTAATTCTAGGTGCTATTAACCAAATTCTTCAAGAAAAAAAGAATATACTTTGGGTAAATATTCCAAATTATGGAGTTATAAGATTTGAAATCGACAAAAATTATAAACCAATTAATAAAACTATTTTTAGTACCAAAAAATTTAAAGGTTATTTTCCTTATATTTTTAAAGACAAAAAAGGTGTTCACATTATTACAAGTACCAATCAATATTTATATTTACCAGAAAAAAATGACTTTAAAGAAGAACATCTTATTCCCCAAATCAACATAATAAATAAATTTACTGGTTTTTACTTCCCTATTCCTTTAAACTCAGAGTATTCTTTTTATTCTGTAAACAATGGTTTTGCCCTCGAAAAAAAACATGATAAATCCTTTATTCACAAATTAACGTCAGAATTAATTTTCAGAAGAGTTTGGGCGTTTAATAATGAAGAAAGTATAGACTTATTCAATCATGCAAAAATTCCTTTTACTTTTAACAATATTAAATTTTCTTTTATTTTACCTAATGAAGCTGATGTACAATATCAGTATTATTTAGAAGGTTTTTCCGAACGATGGAGTTCTTTTTCTTCGAAAAATGAGGTTGAATTTCTTGGGCTTAGAGAAGGAAACTATGAACTCCATATTATAGCCAAAAAAGGTGATAAAATTACTACAAGTAAGAAATTTGTAATCAAGATAGAAGCACCTTGGTATAGAACTTTTTGGAGCTATTTGGTTTATATCATCTTGATTTTTGCTTTGTTTCAATTGTTGAGACAAATTCACGATAGGCGACTAAAAAATCAGAAAAGACATTTGCTAGAAAAAGAGAGAATGTCTCTGAAAGAACAAGCAGAAAAGCATGAACAAGAAATCCTTTTAGAAAAACAAAAACAACTAGAGCTAGAGCAAAGCATATTAAAAGAAGAAATAAAAAATAAGACCAAAGAATTGGCTACAAAAGCTAAAAATGATGATGATAAAATAAGATTATTACAAATTATCAATGATAAAATTTTGGAAGCCGAGAGCAATCCTAATATTTCTAAATTAAAATTGGGAGAGATTAGAAGAATGCTCAAATCTTATTTAGAAATAGAAGATCATACTTTTGAAATTCAGATGGATGAATTGCACCAAGAGTTTTTTAAGGTGATGAAGAAAAAATTTCCGAACCTTTCTATTTATGATTTAAGGATGTGTGCTTATCTTAAAATTGGTCTTAATTCTAAAGAAATAGCAGATATATTTCAGGTTTTACCTTCTAGTATTAATGTGAGTAGGTCTAGGCTAAGAAAAAAATTAAACCTTTCTCAAGAAGAAGATTTATATGAATTTTTAAACTCTCTGGAATAGAAAATCGCGGATTTTTATAATCCGCGATAGTATAAAATCTATTTATTTTAGTTGTCTAATCTACGTTAAATTGTGTTATAAGATTGGCATCAGAACTACCACCAACCATTATTTTGAAATTTCCAGGTTCTACTATAAACTCATTTTGGTTGTTATAAAAACCAAGTTCAGCATCAGTTAAGGTAAAAGTCAGTGTTTTGGTTTCACCAGCTTTTAATTCTAGCATTTCAAACCCTTTTAGTTCTTTTACAGGTCTAACCACAGAAGCAAACTCATCTTGAAGATATAATTGCGCTACCTCTTTTCCGGTTACTTTTCCTGTGTTTTTTACTTCTACTGTTATGGTTATTTTTTCGCCTTTTGCAAAGGATTTTTTATTGATTTTAAGGTTAGAATATTCAAAACTAGTATAACTCAATCCGTAAACAAAAAGGGTAGAGAGGTGTTTTATCTACATCAGAGTAATGACTCCAAAATACATTATTATCTTTATTGGTAAATCTTCCGGTACTGTAATGATTATACGAAATAGGCACTTGTCCTATATTTCTAGGAAAACTCATAGGTAATTTTCCACTTGGGTTGTAATCTCCGTAGAGTACTTGTGCTACAGCATTCCCCGTTTCTGTGCCTAATTGCCAAGCTTCTACAATGGCAGGTATTTTTTCTGCTGCCCAAGAAATCGTTAACGGACGACCATTATTTAGAACCAAAACAATATTTGGATTTATTTTGTAAATTTCTTCTAAAAACTCTTGTTGAAGACCGGGTAAATCTAGATTAGTTCTGGTTCTGGCTTCTCCAGAAGAAAACCCGTGTTCGCCCAAGACCATTACCACTACATCTGCTTCTTTTGCAGCTTTTTTAGCTTCTTCGAAACCAGTTTTGTCGGTGGTGTTGTATTCTACTTCGGTTAAGAAGGTAGGTTCTGTTTTGGTTAATTCTAGACCTTTTACGTAATTTAAAGCATTGTCTTTGTATTGTTGTAATCCCTCTAAAACAGAGACTGCGGTATTATTATCAGATCCAATTCTCCAACTTCCTAATGGTGAGTTTTTACTTTCTGCTAAAGAACCTAAAAGTGCTATTTTTTGTCCTGATTTTTTGAGGGGCAAAATATTATTGTCATTTTTAAGAAGAACAATTGATTTTTTTGCCATATCTAGAACTGCTTCTCTATTGGCTTTACTGCCTATGATTTCTTTTTCGCGTTTTTCATCAAGAAAACGATAAGGATCATCAAATAATCCTAATTCATATTTTACCCTAAGAATTCTACGAACTGCGTCATCTATAAACTCTTGTTTTACTTTTCCTTGCTTTACTAAATCTATTAAATATGGTACATAAATTCCACCTTCCATATCCATATCTGTGCCCGCTTCTACGGCAGATTTAGCAGCAGCATTTTCGTCTTTAGAATATCCCCAAAAAATCATTTCTCTGATAGAAGCCCAATCCGAAATCACAAATCCATTGAATCCCCATTTGTTTTTTAGGATATCTCTCAACAAATATTTATCTCCCGAAGCAGGAACTCCGTTAATGGTGTTGAATGAAGTCATTACACTTCTAAGACCTGCATCTATAGCAGATTTAAACGGTGGTAAAACTTGATTGTAAAGGGTATTGGTGCCAATTTCAGCTGCGTTATATTCTAAAGCACTACCACCAAAACCGTACGCTGCAAAATGCTTGGCAGTAGCAGCAATTCTGAGAGGAGATTTAAAGGTATTATCTCCTTGGAAACCTCTTACTCTGGCAGCAGCTATTTTTCCACCGAGATAAGGGTCTTCTCCAGCACCTTCCATCACGCGTCCCCATCTTGCATCTCTAGAAATATCCATCATAGGTCCGAAAGTCCAGTTAATGCCAGATGCAGCCGCTTCAGAGGCGGCTACTTCTGCAGATTTTTCTATGGCTTTTAAATCCCAACTGGCCGCTTCAGCAAGTGGAATAGGGCTTAGAGTTTTGTATCCGTGAATTACATCAAAACCAATAATTAAAGGAATACCTAATCTGGTTTGTTCTACGGCAATTTTTTGTACAGCTTTTACTTCTTTCACCCCACGAACGGTGAGCATAGAACCTACCAAACCTTTTTTGATGTTTTCATATTTTTGTTCGGCAGTTCCTCCTACTGGTGCAGGGCCAGTAACATCCCAAAAGCCATTGTATTGATTCATTTGTCCTACTTTTTCGTCTATGGTCATTTTAGACATCAATACATCTATTTTCTTCTCAATTTCTGGGTTTAGTTTTTGTTGGGCGTTTACAAAAGCAATGGTTGAGACACTTAAAAAGGTCAAAGCCAGTAGATTTTTAAATTTCATTGATATAGATTTTATTTATTGTTAGGCGATATTTTGGAAAATTCTATCGACATTTTATGTAGTAAATTTAGCGTAGAAGTATCAGTAGAAAATACAGAATTAAGACCTTGCGGTTCGTGAGGAGGGTCTGTAGTAAAGTCATTTCCTCTGTACCATTTACCGTCTTTAGGATTATTCTTTGCTACCCCAGAATAACCCCAGAAATTAAGTGCAGTAAGAGGTAAACCTTCTTGAATAGAATTTTTTACTTTTTTCAAAATATATTCGTAGTATAGATTTCTTTCTATTGCAGATGAAGTTTTATCTAGACTTTCATTCTCCCTAGGAAAACCGAATTCTTCCAGCACCAATGGTTTTTTTAGATGCAGAGCTACTTCTATGTGTTCATCTATATATTCTTCTGTTTTTTTGATAGCAAAATCTAGATTTTTTTCTTTGTCATTAATTTTGTACCATTCCCAGTTTTTAGGCCAGATGTGTATGGTAAGATAATCTATGTTTGGATTTTTATGGGTTCTCTCAAATGCTTTTATATCAACATTAGAACCTATACTTCCTTCTGAACCAGTAGTTACCAGATGATTCTTGTCTATTTTTTTTATGGTATTTACTACATCATTTATCCATTCTGTAAATGCTTTTTCGTTTTCTGTATTCCAAATTCTAGGTTCATTGGCAACTTCCCATGCCATGATGGTTTTATCTTGAGAATAAGGGATTCCATTTACAGAATTTTTTCTTGCTAATATTTTTTTTACGTGGTTGAGATATGCTTTTTTACAAGGTTCACATTTTTGAAATTGTGAAGTATAGCTCATAAACTCTGCCCAAGTATAGTTTCCTATATTTGGATTTGGGATAAGGCCATAACCATTCCATTCTAAATATTTAGACATTCCGCCACTCCATTCCCAATTATTGGTAAGATACAAAACAGCATCCATATTTCTTTTTCTGAGTTCATTCAAGAAAAAATCTAAACCTTCTAGTAATTCTTTATTATATTTTCCTTGGGATGGTTGCGTAGCAGGAAATACAGTGAAATCTTGATCTCCACCTTCGGCGCTTGCCATTACCCTTAGGTTTGTGATTCCGAGAGATTTCAGTTCATCTAATTCTTTTATTAACCTTTCTCTATCTCCGTTTTTCGCTCCTAGCATACCACCGTACCAATAATTAGTTCCGACAAAATAATATGGTTTACCATCTTTTATGAAATGATTTTCTGAAACCTTTATAAAGTTTTGCGCAGAAAATGCTACGAAAAAGAATGAGAGTAATATTAGTAAGTATCTTTTCATTTTTATTTATTGCAAATGATTTTACAGAGAAATGCTATAAATGGTACATTACCGTAAAGATACAAATAAGCTAGATAATATGAAGATATTCTTTGGCTAATAAAATTATTATGACAAGGAAACCCTATTGTTTTTGTTCTTAAAATTTCTATATATACAAGAAAAGCAGTCAGAAATTAATTTCTAGCTGCTTTTTCTTTTGATAATCTGAGTTTGATTAATTTAATAATCCATAGACTTGTTTAGCAATTTCCAATTCTTCGTTGGTAGGAATTACCAATATTTTTGTTTTTGAATTGTCTTTATGGATGGCTCTTACTTCCTTAGACCTTAGGCTATTTTTTTCTTCGTCTATTTCTAATCCGAAAAATTCCATATTCTTACACACTAAATTTCTAAGATAAGGAGAGTTTTCTCCAATGCCGGCAGTGAAAACAATAGCATCTAAACCACCCATTGCTGCGGTGTATGAGCCTATGAATTTTTTGATTCTATAAGCATTCATTGCAAGAGCAAGCAGGCAATCTTTGTTTCCTTCTTCTGCTAATCTTTCAATATCTCTTAAATCGCTATAACCAGTAAGTCCTAGCATTCCGCTTTTCTTTTGAAGTAAATCACTAATTTCTTTTACAGAAAAACCAAGGTCGTTCAAATAAAATACTACAGAATGGTCTATATCTCCACTTCTTGTACCCATTATTAATCCGTTTGCAGGGCTGAATCCCATAGAGTGGTCTATGCTTTTACCGTCTTTTACAGCAGTGATGCTACAGCCATTACCAAGGTGAATGGTGATGATTTTAGATTCTTTAACTCCTAAAAACTCAATCGCTCTTTCTGATACAAATTTGTGACTTGTACCGTGGAAACCATATTGTCTGATGTTGTATTTCTCAGCAATATCATTAGGAATAGCATATTTATGAACCACTTCTGGGATAGTTTGAAAGAAAGCGGTGTCAAAAACTGCAATATGTTCTGCATCAGAAAAAATTTCTTCTGCTACATTGATACCTTGTAAGTGCGCAGGATTGTGAAGAGGAGCAAGTAAAAATAAATCTTTAATTTTTTCTTTTACTTTTTCGGTGATTTTCATAGGGTCTGAAAATCTTTCTCCGTGTACTACTCTGTGTCCTACAGCTGTTATTTCGGAAGTATCTTTAATAACTCCAATTTTTGGGTCAATTAATAGTTCAGATATTTTTTTCAATCCAGCTTCGTGGTTGTCTATATCTAAAACTTCTTGAACTTTAGTATTTTGGGTTTCGTAAACCAGATTAGAGCTTCCTAATCCAATTCTATCTACCAAACCAGAGCAAATTACCTTTTGGTCTGGCATAGCAAGCATTTGGAATTTGATAGAAGAACTTCCTGTATTGATGATAATGATATTCATATAAATTATAATTTTTGAGCTTGAATTGCAGTAATAATTACTGTATTAATAATGTCATCTATAGTACAACCTCTGCTTAAATCGTTTACTGGTTTATTGAGACCTTGTAACATTGGGCCAATTGCCAATGCGCCTGTTTCTCTTTGTACTGCTTTGTAGGTGTTGTTACCTGTATTTAGATCTGGGAAAATAAGTACGCTTGCTTGTCCTGCCACTTCGGAGTTTGGCAATTTACTTTTACCTACAGTCATATCTACTGCTGCATCATATTGTATAGGTCCTTCAATTTTTAAATCTGGGCGTTTCTGACGAACGATTTCTGTAGCATTTCTTACTTTATCTACATCATCCCCTTTGCCAGAAGTACCAGAAGAGTAGGATAGCATTGCAATTTTTGGTTCTATACCAAATGCGATACTAGAATCTGCTGATGAAATAGCAATTTCTGCTAATTGTTCTGCGGTAGGATTTGGGTTGATGGCACAATCTCCGAAAATAGAAACTCTGTTTTCTAAACACATAAAGAATATAGAAGAAACTATTTTACATTCTGGTCTGGTTTTTACAAACTGTAATGCAGGTAAAATGGTGTGCTGTGTAGTATGAGCAGCACCAGAAACCATACCATCTGCATGACCTTTATAAACCATCATGGTACCATAGTAAGAGACATCTTCCATTAAATCCTGAGCCATTGCCAAGGTTACATTTTTCTCTTTTCTTAGTTCGTAGTATGTTTCGCTGTAGTTTTCGTAATCTGCAGATTCGTTTGGTAAAACGATATTTAATTTAGAATAATCGATATTTATTTTGAGTTCTGCAGCTCTTTTTTCTATTTCTTTTCTAGAACCAATTACGGTAAGATCTACCACATCCATCTCTTGTAATCTAGAAATAGCAATGAGAACACGATCATCATTACCTTCTGGTAAAACAATGTGTTTTCTTTCTTTTCTGGCTTGTTTTAAGAGATTGTACTGGAACATACGTGGTGTAATTCCATCTACCTCGAAGGTTACTAATTTTTCTGAAAGTTCGTCTAAGTTTACATATTTTTGGAAAGCTTGGATAGAAGTTTCTATTTTTTTGATGTTATCTGCGTAGATTTTAGATTTTATAGCACCAATTCTATTGGCAATCAGATAGGTGCCATCTTCTACCGAAGCAATAGGAACAATATCAGAAAGACCTTCTATCAATTTCATGATGGTATCTTCGGGGATAATTCCTCCGGTTAATACGATACCAGAAATAGAAGGATAGTTGATTGATAAATTTGCTTGTAAAGCTCCCAAAATAATATCTGCACGATCGCCAGGTGTAATTACAAGACCTTTTTCGGTAATGTGCTGAAGATAATTTCTAAGTTGCATAGCTCCTACACTGAAACTATCTACCTGATTATTGATGTTTTTTTCTCCGAAAAGTAATTTACCATCTAATTCTTCAATGATTTCCTTAAAAGTAGGACTGTCTAGTCCTCTAATTACAGGAATTTCAAACTTCAAAATAGAATCTGGAAAAGTATTTTTAAGCTTAATATTGATTAAGTCTTTGTCATCTGCATTTACTTTATTGGCAATAATGGCAAGAACTTCTACATCTTTGTCTCTGAATGTGCTGTAAGTAAGATTAAGAGTGTCTATAAGTTCTTCTATGCTTTTATTTTCGCCAGAACCAACGATGGTTACAGGTATTCCTAGATTTTTGGCAATCAATACATTAATGTCTAATTCTATGGCAGTGCCTTCGCCAGAGAAACTGGTTCCTTCTACCAAAACATAATCAAACTTGTCTTCTAATACTTTGTATTTTTCTATAATTAGGTCTATTACAGAATCTATATTACCATTATTTTTCTCCTTGATTAATTTACTCTTGGTAATAGCGTAGGCGTTTTCATAAGGAATGTCTAATTTAAAATAATCAATTACAGTTTGTATATGACTATCAATTTTTTCATCCTCAGTATCTTCTATAATTGGTCTGAAATAGCCAACTTTAGTTGCCTTCCCAATCAACATACTCATCATGCCAAGTGTAATGGCAGATTTACCGCTGTGAGGCTCATTAGTAGTAATATAAATTGCTTTACTCATAAGATAATTTTTACTTTTTTTAGAAAAACATCAATCGTTATTGCTTATAATTTTGTGATATACTCTTGATGTAAATTTTCATTTGCAAAATTACAAATATTAAGAACAATATACCATTGAGATATATCAGAATTAAGTGTTTTTTATTCTAAAAAATATTTTGATAGACCTATAATTGTTTAAAAAATATTTCAATATGATATTTTAAATTATTGATTAGTAATTGATTGTGTTAAATAAAAAAAGTAAAGTCTATTTTATTATAAATTTAATAAAAGACAAAAAAGCAACATTATTATTATATAATATGAGATAAATCATAATAATTAATGATTTTTCAGTTACATTTTTGATAAAAACTGATATAATTTAGTGTTAAATGTTAAATTTTATTAACGTTTTTGTTTTTGATACCATCATAAAAAAGCCTCATCATAAAAAAAGATGAGGCAAAAATGTATAAAAGTTAATGTTTCACCCTTAAAATTTATACAGCACAAATCTAATAAAAATGTTTTGGTGTAACCAAATAATTTCAATCTATATTCATCGTTTCTATAGCTAGAAATTGTTTAATTTTACATTTTTAGAATCACTAACTTTTTATACAATATTCGATAGATGAAAATAAAAGAACTACAAAACATCTTAAATAATCAACCTTCAGTTTCAGGAAACACTTTTTTCATTTTTTTAATTTGGGGTCTTTCTTGGTTGCTAGCCATCATATTTTTCGTTTTAGGAATAGGGCTTTTGCTAGAAAGTGCTTTGCATTACCAAATATTTTTAGATTTTGTTTCCAGACAGATAAATCTAATACTAGACCCAGAACAACGCTGGAAAATTTCTACCAGTTTTGGGGTGATATGTTTAATTTTAAGTTTTATATTTGTTGGGATGATATTTATCTCGAAAATGGTATTGGTAAGAAATCACTTCATCATCCAGATAGAAGATTGGCTCATCTCTGAAATCAAAGAAATAAAAATCAAACCCCGAAAATCCAAATCTTAAATTACAAAATACTATGAAAGTCATTATCAAACTCCTCATCACAGCTGTGGTAGCTTATTTTTTACCAAAAATTCTAAGCGGTGTACAAGTTGTAGATTTTACCTCTGCCATCATTTTTGCAGTTGTTTTAGGTTTGCTTAATTTAATTGTTAGGCCAATTTTATCATTGCTTTCTTTGCCTATTACCATCCTTACTTTAGGGTTATTCTCATTGATAATCAATGCATTAATTATTCTTTTGGCAGATAAATTTACAGAAGGCATCAATGTAGATGGTTTTTGGTGGGCACTTATATTCAGTATAGCCTTATCCGTTATTACCTCCATTTTAGAAAGCATATTGATTAGCAAAGAAGACTAATTCAAGGAGCATTACATAATTAACAAAAACACCAGCAGTCGCGCTATCCGCACTCGCTTCCCGAAAAATCCAACACCTTTGCTTAGCTTTTTTCGGGAGAGCTCAGACAATTGCTCCTATCGCGGCTATTAAGACGCTTCTGTTTTTTTTTCGAACAAAAAAAAGCTGTCTTCCTTGGGAGACAGCTTCTTTTTGTTTTCAATTAAGCTCTATCATAAAGTCTTTCGTAAAGATTAATAAAAGTTTCTTTTATAATTTTTCTTTTTAATTTCATAGTTGGGGTTAGTAATCCTTCCTCTATAGTCCATACTCTAGGAGTAAGTTCTATTTTCTTGATTTGTTCCCATTTTCCTAGTGTATTATTTAGATAAGCAATATCTTTTTCTATTCTAGCTTTTAACTCTGGTGAGTTGGCTATTTCTTCTGGTGTAGTACCTATCTTAATATGTTTTCTTTGTGCCCATAATTGTGCAAATGCAAAATCAGGCTGTACCAATGCACAAGGCATTTTTTCGCCATCACCTACCACCATTATTTGCTCTATAAATTTAGAAGCTTTTGCTAGGTTTTCTATCACTTGCGGAGCTACATATTTACCACCCGAAGTTTTGAACATTTCCTTCTTTCGGTCTGTAATATGTAAGAAACCTTCACTGTCTATATGTCCAATATCACCCGTTCTAAAATATCCGTCTTCTGTAAATGCTTCTTTGGTTTTTTCTTCATCATTATAATAACCTTGGGTTATAGATGGTCCTTTTACCGTAATTTCTCCGTCTTCTTGTATTTTCACATCTAGGTTGCTTAGAACATGACCTACAGTTCCTATTTTCAAATGTTTGAAGCTATTTACAGAAATTACAGGTGAGGTTTCAGTAAGTCCATAACCTTCTAAAATCGGGATTCCTGCACCTTGGAAAATTCTATTTAATCTTTGGGATAATGCCGCAGATCCAGAAACTAACGTGGCAATGTTACCTCCCAAACCTTCTCTCCATTTTTTGAAAACAATTTTGTCTGCAATAATGTGTTTAAGAGATTTAGGTTTATTAGGATCATAATTTTCAACTAAAGAAAGTGCCCAGAAGAAAATTTTAGATTTCAAACCACCAGCTTCAGCACCTTTATCTACAATTTTATCATATACTTTTTCTATCAAACGTGGCACTACCGTCATAATCTGAGGTTTTACTTCTTTTACGTTTTCGCCCACTTTATCTATACTTTCTGCAAAATAGATAGAAAACCCATTGCTTACATAAAGATAGTACAACATTCTTTCGAAAATATGACAAATAGGGAGGAAGCTTAAACTTTTCAGTTCGTCTAATCCTTTGGTTACATCTGTAATAATGGGCGCGCAAGCCGTAACGTTAGAAACAATGTTTTTATGAGTAAGCATTACTCCTTTTGGTCTTCCTGTAGTCCCAGAAGTGTAAATTAAAGTGGCTAAATCTTCTGGATTTATGGTTCTTGCAATATCTTCTACTTCTTGTTGGTTGTCCGAATTTTCCCCTAAATCCAATATTTCTTGCCAGTTTGGCGCTCCAGAAATCTCATCAAATGTAAAAACACCTTTTAGACTTTGTACATTAGGTTTTACTTGAACCAATTTTTCGTACAAATCTTTATCCGATACAAAACAGTATTTAATTTCTGCATTATTAAAAATATAAATGTAGTCTTCTACAGAAATGGTAGGGTAAACAGGTACATTGATGGCACCAATCTGAGAAATTCCCAAATCCATCACACACCATTCTGTGCGATTATTGGAAGAGATAAGTGAAATTTTATCACCGGGTTTAATCCCCAATCTCAATAATCCCCTAGAAATCTTATTTCCCTTGTTTACAAACTCTTGCGTACTGGTTTTGGTCCATACTCCATTGTATTTTGTAACCAACAAATCTTCTTTTGGATGCTGATTTGCAGCCAAGTGAGCAAAATCAAACAATCTTGTTGCCATCATATTTTTTTAAATTTCAACTTTTTGTAAAAATAGCATTTTTTTGCAATTAACAAATAGTTCATATTCAATTTTAAAGAAATACCTAAAAAATGTATATTTACGAGCAAAATAATTTTAAAGTAAAATGGATTTTAATTTAACAGAAGAACAACTGATGATTCAGCAAGCAGCAAGAGATTTCGCGCAAACTGAACTTTTACCGGGCGTTATAGAAAGAGATAACGAACAGAAATTTCCTTATGAACAAGTTAAAAAAATGGGAGAACTTGGCTTTTTAGGAATGATGGTTGATCCTAAATATAGTGGTGCAGGTATGGATAGTGTTTCTTATGTCTTGGCAATGGAAGAAATTGCAAAAATAGACGCTTCTGCTGCTGTAGTAATGTCGGTTAATAATTCTTTGGTATGTGCTGGTTTAGAAAAATTTGCTTCTGAAGAACAAAAACAAAAATATCTAGTTCCGCTTGCAAAAGGTGAGGTAATTGGTGCTTTTGCTCTTTCTGAACCTGAGGCAGGTTCTGATGCTACTTCGCAAAAAACTACTGCGATTGATATGGGAGATCATTACCTTCTAAATGGCACCAAAAACTGGATTACCAATGGCGGAAATGCTCAGTATTATATTGTAATAGCACAAACTGATGTTGAGAAAAAACACAAAGGAATCAATGCTTTTATTGTAGAAAAAGGTTGGGAAGGTTTTGTGGTAGGTAAAAAAGAAGATAAATTAGGAATAAGAGGTTCTGATACTCATTCTCTGATGTTTACTGACGTTAAAGTTCCTAAAGAAAATAGAATAGGAGAAGACGGTTTTGGGTTTAATTTTGCAATGGCAGTTTTGAACGGAGGAAGAATAGGGATTGCTTCTCAGGCGCTAGGAATTGCTTCTGGTGCTTATGAATTGTCACTTAAATATGCTAAAGAAAGAAAAGCTTTCCGTACAGAAATTATCAATCATCAAGCCATAGCATTTAAGTTGGCAGATATGCACGTAAATATTATGGCGGCAAGAATGCTTTGCTACAAAGCTGCTGCCGAAAAAGATGCTGGTTTAGATATTTCAGAATCAGGAGCTATGGCAAAACTATATGCATCTCAAGTTGCAATGGATACTACCATAGAAGCTGTTCAGATACACGGTGGTTACGGTTATGTGAAAGAATACCACGTAGAACGTATGATGAGAGATGCTAAAATCACTCAGATTTATGAAGGTACTTCAGAAATTCAAAAAATTGTAATTTCTAGAAGTATTGCTAAAAAATAATTCAATTTATGATTTACGATTTTAGAATTACGATTTCTGTAAATCAATTAACTACCAAAAGCTCAGATTTTTCTGAGCTTTTTCTATTTTTGACATCTTAAATCAAAAATCGCAAATCGAAAATTCAAGAACTTTTGTCACAATTTTTACTTTGGATAGATTTTTGTCATCACTTTTGAAATTCAAATCTAAATAATATGAAAAAAGCACTGATAATAGTAGATGTACAAAATGATTTTTGTGAAGGTGGAGCATTAGCTGTTCCTAAAGCTAATGAGATTATTCCTTATATCAATCTTTTGATGGAAGACTCTACGTATGACGAAATTATCCTTACACAAGATTGGCATCCCGCAAATCATAAAAGTTTTGCTTCTAATAATGATAAAAAAGTAGGAGAGAGCATAGAACTTAACGGACTTTCGCAATATATGTGGCCAGACCATTGTGTACAAGGAACTTTCGGGGCAGAATTTCATAAAGATTTGAACCTAGAAAAAGTAACACACATTGTTCAAAAAGGTAAAAACCCTGAGGTAGATAGTTACAGCGGATTTCAGGATAATAACCAATTGGTGAAAACCGATTTAGAAGATTATCTTAAATTTAAAGACATAGAATTGGTAGAAATTGTAGGTTTAGCATTAGATTATTGTGTGAAATATACGTGTATAGATGCTGCCAATGCAGGTTTTATAACTTGTCTTCATTATAAAGGCACCAAAGCTGTTAATGTAAAACCAGGTAACGACAAAGATGCTATTTTTGAACTATTAGAAAATAATGTGACCATTTTGTCATAAAAAATATAAACACCACAATCATTTTTATACTTCCTGCCCAATTTTTTTGGTAGGATTTTTTATATTTATGAAAAATTTGAATAATGAAGAAATTTTCTGTGTTTTTAACTTTCATTTCCATAGAATTATCTGCCCAAATACCAACTCTTACAGAAGAAATTGCAGCCAGTTTATCCGAAAAGCCTTTGCACTGTATTAACCAAGAATATCCTAATAAAACGGCACACGTTATCAATAATGAAATTGATGTAAAATTAATGCCTAAAGAATTACACCCAAGTTTTTATGGTTGTTTTGATTGGCATTCTTCTGTACATGGGCATTGGATGCTTATTAAATTACTGAAAAATAAACCTTTTCTCAAAAATAAAGAAGAAATTATCAACATTTTAGAAGGCTCTTTTCAGCCCGAAAAAATAAAGACAGAAGCAGAATATTTTAATAAATATCAAGTAGCCAAAAGTTTTGAGAGAACTTACGGTTGGGCTTGGTTGCTGCAATTAGATGCAGAATTGGCAACTTGGGACCATCCAAAAGCGAAAATTTGGCACAAAAATTTAAAACCTTTAACGGATGAAATCCTTACTCTTTGGAAAGAATATTTGCCAAAGCAAACGTATCCTAATAGAACAGGAGTGCACCCAAATACTGCTTTTGCTCTAAGTTTTGCTATAGATTGGGCAAGAGCAACTGACGAAAAAGATTTTGAAAATCAATTGATAGAAAAAGCAAAATATTTTTATTTAAAAGACGAAAAAACACCTGCTTATCTAGAACCAGATGGTAGTGATTTTTTCTCACCAAGTTTAGAAATTGCGGATTTAATGACCAGAATTTTGCCTCAAAAAGAATATGTAAAATGGTTTAATAAATTTTATGAAAAACGAAGTTTAGAAAACATTTCTCAATTACCAATCATTTCAGATATTAATGATTATCAAACCGTTCACTTGGTTGGTTTAAGTTTTACTAGAAGTTGGTGTATGAAATCTATTGCCCAAATTTTACCAGAAAATCATCGATACAAAAAACATTTAGAAGAAACTTCTGCCAAATTTTTAGAAAATGCTTTGCCATTGGTTTTTAAAGGAAATTATGGTGGCGACCATTGGTTGGCAAGCTTTGCGGTGTATGCTTTGAGTAAGTAAAACAAAAAAAGCTCTTCGCTATTTTTTATGGAAATAAGTTTGTTATAAACTTCGATTAGATTGACATAGGAAACAGAGGCGTCAAAAAATTTTGAAGAATTTTCGTTAAAAAATCTCCATTGTTTGAGTGGCGGCAAAAATCTTAATTACAAAATAAAAAGTAGTTTCCGCCCGAGTTTTGGAGATTTTAGAAAATTTTTCAAAATTTTAGCCGAGTTTCCAAGTCTTGAACTTTTGGTTCTTTTGTTTCAATACAAAAGAACAGAACATTTAAGTCAATATAAGTATATGATAATTCAATTCCATCGTTTTTGGTGAAGAACTAAAAAATCCTCCAAAAATTTCTGAAGGATTTTAATTTTTAAGTGTTTTAATTCTTTAATTTCTAATTACTCTTTCGGCATATATTTAGAAATATCATCATCGTCTTTTGGTGTTTCTACAGTTGGTTGTTCTGCATTTTGTGGTGTTTCTTGCGCTGTAGATTTTGCAGCTTCTTCTGCTTTTATTCTTTCTATTGCCAATTGTCTTTGGAATTCTTCTTCGCGTTTTTTCTTATTTCTTTTTGCTACAAAATACCAAATAATTCCACCAATTAAAAAGATAGGCCAAAATGGAACTAATGCCAAAAATAAACTTCCTAAAACACTGAATCCTTTCATAAATGCACCTTCAGATTTATCACCAAAAGTTTCATCTTTCTTTTCGTCTCCGTTGATGATATTTAAATCTTCTGATGGAGCAGAAGAAGCACTAGAAATAGAATTATCTATTAATGTAATCTCTACATCACACATTTGATTGGCATCATAATCTTGACCAGTAGATTGCATTGTTTTGGTTTGTACAGCTCCTAAATTTGCTAGATTATTCACCAAATTATTGAAATTAGAAAGCGGAACTTTAGTGGTGATAATTTCTTTGCCAATACCTTCGTTCTCAGAATAATTTTCGGTCACTAAATCTCCATTAGTGTTTCTAAGCTCTTGTTGAAGCATTGCTTTAGCTGATGCAATATTTTCTACTGAAATATTGAGTTTTGCAGTTTTTACAATCGGAATAATTTCAGTTTTTTGAGTAGAAATTTTCACATCATTCGGAGAAACTTTCGGAGCAGAAGGTTGTGGATTTTCTTTTACTTTATTTAGAATTTTATTGGCAGTTTCTAAAATGTCTTTTACTTTTACATTCTCTGTTTTAGAGTCCTTTACTACAGCAGAAACAGAATCTATCGTTTTTCTTATCTCATCGTTTTGTTGAGTTTTAGCTTTAATTTTATCAAATTGTCTCTGCACAGAATCTATGCTTATGTTTCCTTTTTTTACGGCATCTTCTATTATTTCTCTATGCTTTTCAATTTCTGGAACAATTACTTTTCCTATAGTGCTACTAGAATCGTTTACCACTTTAGAAATAGAATCTAGTGTATTATAACTTTCTTTAGCTTGTTGAAAAAGACTATCTGCATTTTTTATGGTATCCGTAGCTTGCTGCATATCTGTTTTATTACACGCAATAAGTAGGATAGAAACGGTGAAAATACTAAAAATTGTTTTCTTCATTTTAATAGTTTTGTTGATGCCAAATGTAATACAAAAAACATTCCTTAAATATAGGGAAAATATCGCATATGTGTATAATAAGCTTTTAATCAGTGAATTGTAAAATAATTTGCAAAGAGTTTACAGAATATTATTCTAAATTTTCTTTTGTTTTTTTCTTTTTAAAGTAGAAAAAACCGAAAGCAATCAATAAAAATAAAGGCCAAAATGGTAAAAAGAATAATAATATATTTCCTATAACTTCCCAACCTGTGGTTACTGCATTTACTGCTTTTCCCCCGAAAGTTTTAGGCTCGTCTTCATTTTTTGCTAAAGAGCTATTTTTACTGTATAGCGTAATCTCTACATCACAAAGTTTGTTTGGTTGATAATCATCGCCAGTAATTTCTAGTGTTTTATCATTCAAAGTTCCTAGATTGTCCATTAAATCTTCAATCAAATAATCATATTCTTTTAGAGGAATTTTTGCAATGATGTAATTGGTGTTGTTTTCGTTATTTGAGGTTAAATTTTCAGATTTTATTTTACCATCATATTTTTTGACCAAGTATCGAACTTCTGAAATTGCAGCAGCATTATCTTCTACAGAAAAACTCAAATTGCCATATTTTTGTATCGGATTTACAGCAATAGACTTGGCAGAAGGTTTTTCTTTGTAAATAATTTTGGTTTCTTTAATGATTTGTGGTTTCACAGGATTGTTCACTACTTTTTTGTCTTCAGTTTCTGGAGGTGTTTCGTCTATAACTTCGGGTATAATTTGAGAAGTTTTCGCCAAAGAATCTATAGATTTATTGGTTTCATTCATTACTTTTTCGTGAACTTTTAGGGCAACTTCTTTGTCAATTTTCACATCTTCATTTACAGATAAAGCAGCAGAATCTGCATTGTTGTTTTTTTCTTCGGCAACTACAGAAGCGTTCTCTTTTTCTGGTGAGTTTTGGTTTGCCATTTCAGATTTGTTGCACGCTACTATAGAAAGAGCGATTGCAGCTAGAACAATTGTTTTTTTCATAACTATTATTTTTTGATATGATAAAATTATCCTGCTGTTTTTAGAATTTTTTGTAAAAGCTAAGTTTTCTTTTTGTAATATTTATTATTTTGATATTTAATTACTTACAGTTGTTTTACAAAGCGAAATACAAAATTGAAAATTGATTTTAAGAAATATTAATAATTTTTGTAAACAAAAAAATCTCCAAGTTCCCTTGAAGATTCATTTAAAATTTATAATCTAAAATTTATAATTATTTAGAATGTCCCCATTCACTTATAAAGTGCAGTTTCACATTTGGGAATTTTTCTTGAGCCATAGAAATAGAAAACGCCGAATCTGCCAAAAAAACCAATTGTCCGTGGTTATCTCTTGCCATAAAACGTTGTTTCAATCTTGCAAATTCTTGAAATTCTGCAGATTTTTCATCCGTTTCTATCCAACAAGCTTTGTGAATAGCGATGGGTTCGTAGGTACATTTTGCACCATATTCGTGTTCTAATCTGTATTGTATTACTTCGTATTGTAGTGCTCCAACTGTTCCAATAATTTTTCTGCCATTCATTTCCAGCGTAAATAATTGCGCCACACCTTCATCCATTAATTGATCTACACCTTTTGCTAATTGCTTCGCTTTCAGAGGATCACTATTGTTTACATATCTAAAATGTTCTGGTGAAAAACTAGGAATTCCTTTAAACTGAATTTTTTCTCCTGCCGTCAAAGTATCTCCAATTCTGAAATTTCCGGTATCGTGAAGTCCCACAATATCTCCCGGGAAACTTTCGTCTACCACTTCTTTTTTATCGGCAAAGAAAGCATTAGGCGAAGAAAATTTCATTTTTTTACCTTCTCTTACCAAAAGATAATTTTCGTTTCTTTTGAAAGTTCCTGAAACTATTTTCACGAAAGCCAATCTATCACGGTGCTTCGGATCCATATTTGCGTGAATTTTGAAAACAAATCCTGTAAAATTGTTTTCTTCAGGTTTTACCATTCTGGTGTCAGATTCTTTTGGTTGAGGCATCGGCGCGATTTCCACAAAAGCATCTAGCAACTCTCTCACTCCAAAATTATTCAATGCAGAACCGAAAAATACAGGTTGTAAATCACCATTCATGTATGCTTCTCTGTCAAATTCTGGATAAACAGATTCTATTAATTCTAATTCGTCTCGCAAAATCCCAGCTGCTTTTTCTCCGATGATATCATCTACTTTTTTATCGTTAATGTCTTCAATAACAATGCTTTCGCCAACTTTCTGTTTCTTTTCTTCAAGAAATAGCTGAATGTTTTTCTCCCAAATATTATAAATGCCTTGGAAATCACTTCCCATACCAATTGGTAAAGAAAGAGGAACTACTTTTAATCCTAATTTTTGCTCTACTTCATCTAGTAAATCAAAGGCATCTTTTCCTTCTCTATCTAATTTATTAATAAAAACCAACATCGGTATTTTACGCATTCTACATACTTCTACCAATTTTTCGGTTTGTGTTTCTACACCTTTTGCTACATCTATTACTACAATTACAGAATCTACTGCCGTTAAAGTTCTGTACGTATCTTCCGCAAAATCTTTGTGACCAGGTGTATCTAGAATGTTGATTTTTTTTCCTTTATATTCAAAAGCTAAAACAGAAGTTGCCACAGAAATTCCTCTCTGTCTTTCGATTTCCATAAAATCGGAAGTTGCTCCTTTTTTAATTTTGTTAGATTTTACAGCACCAGCTTCCTGAATTGCACCTCCGAAAAGAAGTAATTTCTCCGTCAAAGTAGTTTTACCAGCATCTGGATGCGATATAATCCCGAAAGTTTTACGCTTTGATATTTCTTGTAATAAACTCATTTCTAAATTTTGAAGTTGCAAAAATCGTGATTTTTAATGGAATTTGAAAATTTAATTCTCGTTGTATATTTTGTTAAATAATTCAATCATTAAAAACATTAAAATTTCTTAAAAAGTTAGAGAAGCTCAATTACAATTTTTATATTTGATGAAAATTAAATATAATTAAAAATGACACAAATTTTGGTATTAATAACACTTTCAGATTCAGGAATAGTAACCATAAAATCAACTCCAGAATTGCCAAAAGAGGAAATGGAATATGTAAATAAATGGAAAGAAGAGGGGATTTTAGAGAATTTTTATATTTCCGTTACAAAAAAAGACGCAGTACTTATTTTCAAAAATATTGATGAATCAAAAACAAAGGAGCTTATAGAAATTTTACCCTATTTTCCGTATATGCAGAAAATAGAGTATCACATTTTAGATAAACAATTTTAAATTTTCATTTCATATTTAATTTAAAATGATCAAACTCAATAGAAAACTATCAGAATTTTTATGAATAATTCAAAATACAGAAACTACGTTTTAGACAGTTATGGCATTATTGTAATGATTTTGGCATTAATATTTTCGTCATCTTTGATTGGTTTGGTCGTTTTTTGGGCATTTGAATATTTTCATAAAGACATCAGATATTCAGACGCTTTTAATATTTTAAGCTATCTATTTTCGTTCTTACCTGTAATTGCTGCTTTTGATTATTTTGTAATGAGAAGAAAAGGAAAGGTACTCAATTTTAATATGCAAACCAGACCATTTCACGTTTATTTATTGATTTTCCCTATGATGTTTGGGATGATGCTCATTGCAGAATACACCACGTCTTTTGTCCCAATTTCAGGGCCTGTTTTTGGAGAATGGTACAAAATGTTTTCGGAACAAATGGATACAATTTCAGAAGATACATTTACCGTTTTTCTTTTGGTGAGCTTTTTTGCGCCTATCATAGAAGAAATTCTTTTCCGAGGAATTATCCAAAAAGGAATGATTAATAAAGGTATAAAACCTAGAAATGCCATTGTTATTTCTGCTTTGGTTTTTGGTTTAGTACATTTTAATCCGTGGCAATTTATTGGTGCCTTTCTTCTAGGATTAGTTTTAGGTGTGGTTTACTTTAAGACAAAATCACTTTTAATGCCTATTTTACTACACTTTTTCAATAATACCATTGCAGCAATAATGATGAAATACTATTACACCGAAAGTTTTTCAGACTTATTAAATATACCTAGTTACATTTTACTATTACTTGGAATTGCAATTTTTGCCGTTTTTTATTATATATTTATGTATAAAAATAGAATTTATTATAGAGAGTAGAATCTAAACTCAAACATTATTATTTCAAAAATTACTTATTACATATAAATGGAAATTCTTGTCGCAACACACAATCTTCACAAAAAAGAAGAAATCCAACAAATTCTTGGCGAAAAATATAAAATCACATCTCTTACAGATTACAACATTCACGATGAAATCATAGAAGACGGAGATTCCTTCCACGCAAATGCATTGATAAAAGCCAAATTCTGCTTCGAAAAAACAGGGAAATCTAGTCTTGGCGACGATTCTGGTTTGGTAGTTCCTGCATTAGACGGAAGACCAGGAATTTTTTCTGCACGTTACGCAGGAAACCACGATTTTGATAAAAATATAGCGAAAGTTCTAGACGAAATGCAAGATAAAGACAACAGAGAAGCTTATTTTATTACGGTTTTGTGCTTGTACAACGAAAATGGAGCAGAATATTTTGAAGGAAGAGTCTATGGAAATTTAAGTCGAGAAAAAAGCGGAAAAAAAGGTTTCGGTTATGATCCTATTTTTATCCCAGAAAATCACGAAATTTCTTTTGCAGATATGCCTTCAGAAGAAAAAAATGCCATCAGTCACAGAAAAAATGCTTTGGATAAATTTCTGCAATTTTTAGAAAAATAAAACGGTCATAAATGCACGAAAGCTATTTCTAAAACATTTTTTTTAATATTAGTGAATTCGTGGCAAAAGTCATAAATTTGCAAATATTAAAAACATCAAACACCTATCATCAAACAACCAACAATTTGAGTACTTATTTAACGATTCTCGGCTTTAATTCTGCAATTCCTACGGTAAAATCTGCGCCTACATCGCAGTTTCTAGAAATGGAAGAACGTTGTTTCCTTATTGATTGTGGAGAAGGAACTCAGGTTCAGCTCAGAAAAGCTAAAGCTAAATTCTCAAAAATAAATCATATTTTTATTTCGCATCTTCACGGAGACCACGTTTTTGGTTTGCCGGGTTTAATTTCTAGTTTCAGGCTTTTAGGCAGAGAAACTCCGCTTAATGTTTACGGACCAAAAGGAATTAAAGCTATGATGGAAGCTATTTTTAAATACACCGAAACGTATCAAGGTTTCGAGGTAATTTTCCACGAACTTTCTTCTAAAAATTCCGAGAAAATTTTTGAAGACAATAGAGTAGAAGTTTACACCATTCCACTAGATCATAGAATCTATTGCAACGGCTATATTTTCAAGGAAAAACCAAAGGAAAGACATCTGAATATGAAAGAAATTTCTAAATATCCAGAAATAGAAATTTGCGATTATCACAATCTAAAACGCGGCAAAGATTTTATTCTGAAAGATGGTTATATCCTAAAAAACGAGGCGCTAACTACCGCAGCAGAACCGCCAGTTTCTTATGCTTTTTGCAGTGATACCAGATATTTAGAAAGCATAGTCCCGATTATTAAAAACGTAGATTTATTGTACCACGAAGCTACTTTTTTGCACGATTTAAAAGAAATGGCAGACTACACCGGACATACTACTGCGCTAGAAGCCGCAAAAATTGCCAGAAAAGCCAAAGCCAAAAAGTTGATTTTAGGACATTTTTCTAATCGATATGCAGATTATCAAGTCTTTCTAAACGAAGCTTGCGAAATTTTTCCAGAAACGTATCTTCCACAGCAATTAGAACCTGTGAAGATTTAAAATTTAAGATTTACAATTTTTAATTTTTTTGGGGCAGCTTTTCCGCCCTCCGTTCCCGCTTTTTTCGGTAACTTCGACAAGCTCAGCTACCAAAAAAGAGCTTCACTCAGGTCGGGCTGCAAAATGTAATACATCAAACATCCATCATCCAACAAATTATTATGAACGAACAAGAAATCTTTGATTTTTTGAACCAAAAAGCAGAACAATACAATCACACAGATTTTATTGAATTAGATCCTATCTCAATTCCACATCAGTTTTCTATGAAACAAGACATAGAAATTTCGGCGTTTTTTGCAGCGACAATAGCTTGGGGAAATAGAAAAGCTATCATTACATCGGCTCAAAAAATTATCAATTTTATGGAGAATTCTCCGTATGATTTCGTGATGAATGCTTCTGAAAAAGATTTCAAAAAATTAGAAAATAAAGCCGTTCACAGAACTTTTTCTGGCGAAGACTTTAAACAATTTATTTTGAATTTAAAAAGTGTTTATACAGAATTTGAAAGTTTAGAAAATCTATTTTTACTCCAAAAAAAAGAAGAAAATTATTATCATTCCATAGAAAGATTTAGAAATCGTTTTCTTGGCGAAACATTTCATAGAAGTCATAAACACGTAAGTTCGCCTTATAAAAATTCAGCTTCAAAAAGATTGGTCATGTTTCTGCGATGGATGGTTCGTGATGATAAAAAAGGCGTTGACTTTGGCATTTGGAAAAACCTTCCACAGAAATATTTATCAATTCCATTAGATGTTCATACCGCCAATATTTCTAGAAAATTAGGAATTCTGAACCGTACTCAAAATGATTGGAAAGCAGTGGAAGAACTTGACAAAATCATCAGAAAATACAATCCAGAAGATCCTGCAATCTATGATTATGCGCTTTTTGGAATTGGAGTTTCTAAAGAATTGTTGTAAGGCTGAGTTTAAATAATTTATGTAATTGCAGAAAAAAAATAACTCATTGATAATCAAATAAAACGCAAAGGCGCAAGAAAATCAAAGATTTTCATTATTTAGCACAGACAAAAAGCCTACGAACGAAGTTCGTAAAAACTTGCATCTTAAAAATATAAAGTGTCAAATATTAATAATTTGCGCCATTGCGTTAAATTTTCTCTAAAAGCAGACAGCTTAAATCCATTTTTTCTTTAAGAACAACCAAACCCCCAAAATTGATAGAATAATAGAACCAAAAAGTATCAAATAAATTCCGTTCGGATTGTGTTCTAAATGATTGGTAACATTCATACCATAAATACTGGCAATTAAGGTAGGAATCATCAAAATAATGGAAATAGAAGTGAGACGTTTCATAATTACGTTCAGATTATTAGAAATTACAGATGCATACGCATCCATCATTCCACTTAAAATGTCGCTGAAAATGTGAGAAGTATCAATCGCTTGTTTTAGCTCAATTTCTACATCTTCCAAAAGTTCTTCTTCTAAAATATTTTTAATTTTTCTTTGACTTTTGAATCTGTAAAGCAAAATTTCGTTGCTTCTAAGAGAAGTATTGAAGTAAACCAAAGATTTTTCGATATTAAAAAGAGTTTGTAAATCTTCGTTTTTGATGGAACGTTCTAAATCGTTTTCTGCGTTTTTGATTTGATTGTTGATTTGCTTTAAATATTTTAAAAACCAAACGCTTGCACTTAGATGAAATCTCAAAATAAGATTCAGATTGTCCGTTTCTTCGATGGTTTTTCTGGTAGAATAATAATTTACAAAATCTAGTAACAAATCTGCTTTGTAAAAAGTAATGGTTACAAAATAATCTTTGTTGTAAACAATACCAAGAGGAACCGTAATAAAAGGTGATTTTTCGTTGGTGGTTTTATGCGGAATTCTGAGTAAAACAAATGTCCAATCGTCTTCTACCTCAATTCTCGGGCGTTCATCTATATCTTCGATATCATTATAAAAAGCAACAGGAATTTTAAGATCTTCCAGAAGATATTTTTTATCTTCGGCAGTTGGTTCTTCTATACTAATCCAAGTTCTATCTGTAATTTCGTCATTTTTAGTGATTTTTTTGTCTATATGATAAATGTTTTTCATTTCTAGATTTTTTGAAATTAAAGATTAAACTGAGCTAGAATTGAAGAGAGAATATCAGAATTTCTCGCCTATTCAAAATCATTGCAAATTTAGTAAAATAAGTGCTGAAAATCTATTGTGAATTTTTATTAATGCAATTTTAAAGAAATTTTAATTGTAAATTTGCAAAAAATTAGGAAGATGAAATCAAAAGAACCAAAAGAATCAAGAATTCAGAAAATTCCTACTGCTATTGATAAATTTTCTGATAAAGCCATCGCTTGGATTGGCTCTATACAATCTTTGATAGCGCATACAATATTTTTTGTAGTTTCATTCGGACTGTCGATTTTTGATTTGGTAGGATTTGATAAAATGTTGCTGGTTTTAACTACTGTAGTTTCTTTAGAAGCTATTTATTTGGCTATTTTTATTCAGATGTCAGTGAATAAAAGTCACGAACATATTGAAGATTTGAAGGAAGATGTTACTGAAATTCAAGAAGATATAGAATACATTCAAGAAGATATCGAAGAAATTAGCGAAGATATTGATGAAATTCAAGAAGATATTGATGAAATTCAAGAAGACATTGATGAAATTGCAGATGATGACGATGACGACGATGACGAACACAAGGAAAAAGCCAAAAAAGTAATCCTTAAAAGCAACGTTTCTAGCAATACCAACGAAATAAAATCATTGAAAAGTAAAATCAATGAATTACAAGCTCAATTACAAGAATTAATAAATGATGATGACGAAGATTAATTCGCCATTTTCCATTCAATTGTAAAGTTGATAAAATCTTCTACGCTTAGTTCTTCTGCACGTTTATCCATAAAAGTGTGATTTTTTAAGCTTTCTGGAATATTGAGGGGTTTCAGCGCATTGCTTAATTTTTTTCTTCGTTGATTAAAGCCTGTTTTTACAATTTGTTTAAAGAGAATTTCGTTTCCTTCTAAGCCTTCTTTTCTGTTTCTTGTCATTTTTATGACACCAGATTTTACTTTTGGAGGCGGATTAAAAACGTTTTCGTGAACCGTAAAAAGATATTTTACATCATAATAAGCTTGTACCAAAACGGAGAGAATTCCGTAATCTTTAGTTCTAGGAACAGCTGCCGTTCTTTCTGCTACTTCTTTTTGGAACATCCCTACCATTTCAGGAATTTGTTGATAATTATCAATAATCTTAAAAAGGATCTGAGACGAAATATTATAAGGGAAATTACCAATTACCGCAACTTGATTATCAAAGACTTCGCCTAAATTAATTTTTAGAAAATCACCAGTAAAGTGCTTATTTTCAAGCTTTTGATAATTAATTTTAAGATATGCTATAGACTCAGTATCTATTTCAGCTACATAAGTTTCAATAGGTTTTTCTAATAAATATTTGGTAAGCACACCAGTTCCTGGTCCTACTTCTAAAACAGAATTATAGTCTTGATATCCAAGACCTTCTACAATTTTCTGTGCAATGTTCTCATCCGTAAGAAAATGCTGACCAAGGTGTTTTTTAGCTTTTACGTTCAAAA
>DDFD01000089.1 GCA_002337005.1 Flavobacteriales bacterium UBA1937
AGTACGTAAGTAGCCCTGTAAGAACAAAATACGGGATTATAAAATGAAATTTATAATGGGGCACTACTTCAAAATTCAACTTCATTTTTATCAGATACATTAGTATAAATTTCAACAAAATAATCCCTATAAAAGAAAGTCCTAAAAACTCTGGAACTGTTCTTTGGATAATATTAATTACTGTAACCAGCATTAAAAACATCAAACTTAAAAATAAGTAAAATTGAATTAATAACTTAGGTGCTAATTGCTCTACTTGTGTCCATATAATAAGATGCACCATAAAGGTAAGTAC
Organism: Flavobacteriales bacterium UBA1937; assembly: GCA_002337005.1. Taxonomy (GTDB): domain Bacteria; phylum Bacteroidota; class Bacteroidia; order Flavobacteriales; family Weeksellaceae; genus Cloacibacterium. Next base: position 296 of record DDFD01000089.1, read on the forward strand.
AAATCCCACCCAAATCACACTATTTCTTATTTGACTCTTCTTCTCTATTGATTTCATTTAATCTCTTTAAGGTTACATACATTGATAGACACAAACCTCCAAATCCTATCGCTACGGTTAACAATTTGGTTTTCAAGCCATAATATTCACTTATTTTATTGCCTCCCCAAAATGAAATTGCAATAATAAACAACATTTGAAACACTATGGTAGAATATATTCCATACTTTCTAAGTGGATTATCTTTGTAAGGCTTTTGCTCCATAAACCTGATTTTTGCAAAAATAGATAAAAGTCTATACATCAATTTAAAAATATGACAAATATCATATTACAAAAAAAACATTTCAGAGCAATAGAATTAAATGAACAATGGAAATCTTAAAACAATTCCACTAGAGCCGATTAAAATATTTTATATTTGTAAAAATTACACAAATATGAAAAACCCATCAAAATTTATTTATTTCTTTTTACTCATTTTTCCAATGACCATTTTTGCTCAATCCAAAGAAGATACATCTGCTTGGCTCAATGCTTATGCCTCTGATCTTCTGGGATATTTTAATAACGGTGCTAATGAATTCTCTGTAACCAAAGAAGGTCTCATTACCAAAAAAACGGGTTCTGTAAACGCTGATGGCATTATTCAGCTCTCAGAAAACACATCTTTTAATGTACAAGACCTTATCATTTCTGAAGCTAAATGCATACCTGATGGCAACAATTATATGTTTACGTTACAAACTAACGGCAATAAAATTAAAATTTACAACGGTACCTTAGTCCCCAAAATAGAAATATTTTCTCTCTCATCAGATATTACTAGATGCGAACGTGTAATGAAAGCTATTTTCATTTTATCTAAAAGGATGCAAGACGAAAAATCACAATAATTTTTCTAGATTTTTACAAAAATTAATACCTTTGCACCATAGGAAATGGTGTTCTTCCTAACCCAAACCGCTCCTCTAGAGCTGATGACGCCTGATTATGAATGATTATGTTTAATACTTTTAATCAGGAAGTTATATGTCTAAAAACAAAACCGAAAAATCACACATCCAAAAAATTAATCTCTATAGAGTTCTTTTTTTCAGGAAATACCCTGCCTTGCCTTATATCATCAAATGGTTGATGATAAGTGCTATTGTAGGAATAGCTGTAGGTTCTGCTTCTGCTGGATTTCTCATTTCTCTTAATTGGGTTACAGATTTTCGAGAAAATAACCTTTGGCTGATTGCATTGCTACCTGTTGGGGGATTTCTGATTGGCTTATTGTATCATTTTTTAGGAAAAGATATAGAAGCAGGCAATAATTTATTGATAGACAGCATTCATAATCCCAAAGAAATTATTCCATTTAAGATGGCTCCTTTTGTATATATTGGGACTATTGCCACGCACTTATTTGGTGGTTCTGCTGGCAGAGAAGGCACTGCGCTCCAGATGGCAGGTGCTATAGCAGACCAATTGACCAAACCTTTCAAATTGAATAACCAAGAAAGAAAAATCTTACTTATCTCTGCCATAGCTGCAGGTTTTGGTTCTGTATTCGGAACGCCATTAGCTGGTGCTTTATTTGGCTTAGAAGTTTTTTTGATTGGCAAAATAAGATATAATGCAATTTTTCCTGCATTTACCTCAGCTATTTTAGCAGATTTGGTGACTAATCTTTGGCATGCAAAACACACGCATTACGCTATTGATATTGTTCCAAAATTACAAGCATTGCCCATCTTTTATAGCATTTTAGCAGGAATATCCTTCGGATTGTGCGCTGCTTTATTTAGCAAAACAATTCACTACGTTACCAAAATATTCAAATCTAAGATTACATTTCCGCCACTTCGCCCTGTTTTAGGCGGAATTATAGTGGCAGCATTGGTTTTTGTAATGGGAACCACCAAATATATTGGTCTAGGCATTCCTACCATTATAGAATCTTTCGAAATACAAGAACCTCTGTATGTTTTCGCACTCAAAATAGTATTTACCATCATTACGTTATCTGCTGGTTTCAAAGGAGGCGAAGTTACACCTTTATTCTACATAGGTGCCACACTAGGCAGTGCATTGTCTATATTTATACCACTTCCTACGGCACTATTGGCAGGAATGGGGTTTGTAGCCGTTTTTGCAGGAGCTACCAATACACCTTTGGCATGTATGATGATGGGGATAGAACTTTTCGGGGCAGAAAGTGGAATTTATATTGCGATTGCGTGTGTAGTTTCTTATCTACTATCTGGACACAACAGCATCTATGGAAAACAAATTATAGGCGAAGCTAAAAACACTCGTTTTATCAATCACGAAGGCAGGTCAATAAAAGATAAATATCAACCATAAAAAAGAGACACAGAAATAATTCTATGCCTCTTTAGATTTTGTTTATAAAAGAAGATTATTTTTTAGCTTCTTCTACAGATACTTTTCTGAATTCTTTGAAAAGTTTGCTTAATTCTAAAGCAGATTTTCTAGCTCTAGTACCAGCAGCTTTGTTTCCTTTTTCCGCTTGTTGCTGAGCTTCTTTAGCGAAAGCTTCGAACTCTGCATTGATTTTTTCGATCAATTCTTTCATAGGTTTAAAAATTATAATGTTAGTGGGCTGCAAATATATAATAATATACCAATTGTAGGTTATATTTTTCAATTATTTTATAAACAAATATCAACTTTAAACACATTTACACCTAGTATTTTGATAATTCACACCCATTTTTGAAATGAATTCCTCTTTTAAATAGAATTTCATCATATTTATTCATAACTTTCGTTATAGAAAATAGGTCTCTTCATAAGGCTTCAATTATATATAATTTATGAAAAAACTTAAAGCTTTTATTCTAATTTCACTGTGTACATTTACATTGGTAAATTATTTGAAATGTCAAGAATTAAAAATAGACAGTACAAAATTAACTGAGAAAGACTCATTGAAAACCGAAAAGCCCAATCTCTATACTTTCAGCTACAAAAAACTGATTATCCCTAGTGTACTGATTGGATATGGTATAGCTAGTCTAGAAATAGACGGACTAAAACAACTCAACCTTTCTACACAATATGAAATCTCTGAACACCAACCCGACAAAATAAAATTAGACAATTACACCCAATATCTACCTGCCGTTATGGTATATGGTCTCAATTGGGCAGGGATAAAAGGAAAACACAATCTAAAAGACAGAACCATCATCTATTCAACATCTCAGTTAATTGCTGCTTCTATGGTTATTCCATTAAAACACATAACTAAAGAAGAAAGACCAGATGGTTCTAATTTACAATCTTTTCCGTCTGGTCATACTACCACTGCATTTTCATCTGCACAGTTTTTATATAGAGAATATAGAGATACCAATTTTTGGATGAGCATTTCTGGTTATCCTATTGCCATTTTCACAGGAGTATATAGAGCTCTTAACAATAAACATTGGGTAGGTGATATAGTAGCTGGTGCAGGTTTTGGCATCTTATCTACAGAGATTGCATATTGGTTATATCCCAAAATAAACCAATGGTTCTCAAAAAACAAAAAAGATTCAGTCTTTATTATTGCTCCTTTTTATCAAGACCAAGCTTTTGGATTAGGACTAGTAAAAAGGTTTTAGAAAATATATTGATAAAACATTATAAATTTAAATGGAATGAATCTAGTATTTTATCACAAAAAATCCGCTTCACAAATATGAGGCGGATTCCATAGTTAAGTCTAAAATTTTATAGTCTAAAATTATTTTCTTACAAGTATAGAACATGAAAAAAAATCGCTACTCTTTCTAAAAACACGTTAAAATATTCAAATACTAAGTTTATAACTAATTTAATTGACTATAATTGAAGGTTTATTTGATGAAACAAAGTAAAACTATTCTTATTTTTCATCAAAAAAAATATCTTACCATTATAGTACCATTTTATTACAAACAATTAATTTACAGCAACATAAAAAAATCACATCTGTTTAAACCATCGTTCAATATCATCATTTTCTTGTAGCTGAAGCTTTTTTTTCAAATTAAATTTTCTATTTCTAATGGTGTTAGTAGATTTATAAGTATATCTTGCAATATCTTTTGTATTAAATCCTAGAAAAATATACGCACACAACGTAAGTTCAGAGATTCTTAACTTGGGATCTATTTTTAAAATTTTTGCAATTACATCTGGATATATTTCTTTAAACTTTGCATAAAATTCTGGTGCATTTTCTTTAGCTAGTCTTACCAAATCATGAAAAGAATCATTTACTTTAAGTTGAAGATTCTCTGCCAAATCTTCTTTTTCTCTCAGTTCTATTTCTTTTTCTTGCATTAATTTCTGAACCTTATTGCTTTCTTTTTTATTTCTATAAATTTTAATTCCTAAAAACACAAAAACCAATAGTGCTAAAATTGAAAACGCAGCAAATATTCTCTGAGTAATGGAAAATTTTTTATTAATTATATTTTCCTTCTTTTTTAAAATATCATTAATAGCAACATTAGAGTTTTCTAGTTTTAATAAACTCATACTATCTTTAAACTTATTTCTTCTTTCTGAATAAAAAATGGCTTTTTTTAAATCTCCAATTTTTGTATTACAATTGTATAAACCTATTAGAGCATCTTCTTGTAATGGTGCTTCTTTCGTTTTTATAGCTAATAATTCATTTTTTTTATAAAAATCAATTGCTTTTTGATATTCTTTATTTTCTTCATAATATTTGCCCCATTGATTATAAAGTGCCGCTTTATCAAAATCAGTAAACGATAATTTCTGTGATTTTTCTAAATAAAATCTCGCAGAGTCACTATTTTTAGAATAAATATTGTGATATCTAGCAAGCTCTGTTAACATATAAGGGCTTTTTTTAATAGACAATGCTTTTCTCAAGTAAAAAACTTCTTTTTCTTTATTTTTTATATTAGAATAAAGTCCGTATAGATTACTATAAATAAGATATAAATAAAATTTTTTTTCTTCTTTGTTTGTTATTTTTTCGGCAAAAAATATAGCTTTATCATATTCATATTTAGCATTTTGATACGATGTTCCTGGCTCAGAATAACATATCCCTGTTCCTAAATGAATACTTGCTTTAATGACATTATCTTTTATATTAGAATCTTCAATTAACTTATTTGCATAATTAAGGCTTTGTAGTGCCTCTTTGTAGTTTTTCATACTACATTGCATATTACCTAATCTAGCATATCCATAAATTTCTCCTTTCAGATAATTTATTTTTTTTGAATCTCTAATAACTAATTTACTGAGACTAATTATTTCTTGAAATTTACGCTTACTTCTTAATCTATAATATTCTTTAGTCATTAAAGAATCTATTTCCTTAGGAGTATATTGTGCCATTAATATACTCGGGAAAACTAACAGTATAATTAAAACTCTACACATAATAGAATATTGATAATCATAAAAAAGGATGTTATAAAAAATTTTCTGCTATAAACTTTTAAAGCATTTTATAGTGATTTATAAAAGAAATAGCCATTAATTATTTATATATGTAAGCCAACAATGTAGTATCTTTTTCTTTTACAAAAAAATTTACTTGATCTGTAAATAGAGAGAGAATCTTGCTTTTTTACAAGTTTTCTCGAAACAAAAGCTCATCGTAAAAAATACTGTAAAATATTAAATACTTTATTTGCTTCAATATTTATTTAAAAATAATTAATAAATATAATTACAAAGCTATATAAAAATAATTTTATCCTGATTTTTATAAAAAAATAACCAGAATCAAAAATAATTCCGGCTATTAAATAATTTTTTACCCTAAACTAGTTACCAACCTTTATAGCTGATACTTGTGCCGTTGCTATTCTAAATGCTCTTGTAAATGCATACTGCATACTAAAAGTATCATTTGCCGCAAACTGAATCAAATATGTCATATTTTGGTTAGTCAATGTTGCTCCAGATCCAGAATTAGTATCAACTCTATTTATTGTAGATCCATTTTTTAGAAATATGAAACTTGCTGTTCCATCCCCTGGGCTTGCGACATTAGCACTTACAGAAGCTGATATCTGATAATAACCAGATGAATTTACAGTATACACTCCTGTTGTTGCATTATAAGTCATCCCTATAATTACTGGATTATTTTCCATTATAATTGTCTTAAATACACTAGCGGTTCCAGCAGTAGCATCTTGATTAGCCTTTAATCCAATAAGAGATGTAAATGGTATAAAAAGAGAAGTTGTTTTAAGAACTCCATTGGCATCAGCCACTAAAACTTTATCACTATTATTAGAAGAAGTTTGTAAGCCTTCAAATTTCACGGGATCTGCACTAGCTTTTACATGTAACGTATTTGTAGGTGTAATTTCACCAATACCAATTTTTCCATCAGGCTGAATTCTTGCTTTTTCTGTACCTAGAGCACTAGATCCAGCACTTGTAAAAAATTTTATGGGAGCTCCACTCGCATTGGTAATGGCATTGGTTCCTATATCTAGACCTGTAGAACCTGTTGATGCATAGATTTGTGCGTTCGATCCTCGAAACTGCTGAAGACTTAAGAGTGTATTACCTCCTCCATACAATAAAAAATTAGACGATCCTCCTGTTGCTTGAATGTTATTTTGAGAAAGAACACCAGTAGGAGACCAATATGTTCGCTCTTGAGTTCCTGTAAAAGTCATCGCATTTCCATTCAGGTTTAAAGTACGAATATTACCAGGCGAAGATGTACCTGTAATATTGCCATCTACAGTATATATGCTTGTGTCTGCAGAGCCAGAGCCAATTTTTATCCAATCTGTTCCGTCAAAATAGTAATATCCTATAGTTGTAATATTTTTTCTGGGAGTTGTAACTCCTGCATTTCCCCCGCTAATATCTGTAATATAGATTAAAGCTCCCTTTTGGTCTTGTCCATATAAGGTATCCCCTTTATCAGTAAGTTCTGCTCTTGTAATTCTTGGTGCTTGTAAACCAGTCATATCAGTCGTAAGTGATTTTCCATCAGTTCCAATTTTACCAGATACATCTAAAGTTGTTTTTGGAGTTTCTGTATTTATACCTACACGACCTTGTTGCGCGAATACGATTGCACTTGTAAAAAAAAGTACAATTATAATTGTTGTTTTTTTCATATTTGTTTTTATAATAAGATAATTTATATTAGTTCAAAAGATCTTATTTAATTAGTTTTATAACATAAAAATACCATAAAGAGTGGTCTATGCTATCTTTGAAGTCGAATTAATTTGTAAAAAATAGAAAATTTAGCATAATAATCTAAATAAAATAAAATTGATGAAATGGTGGTGGCCTTACAGAAAAAGAGGTTTTAGAAAATGATAAAAAATCAAATTGAAAAGCTCCTACCAAACTATATTTCACATAATAGAAATCTGATATTTTATAATTACTTTCAGAGGACAATATTTGTTTTTGGTAATTATGTTGAGATCTGTAAAAAAAAAGACCTTTAATATGAGAGCTTATAAATGTGAAATCAGAAATAGGAATAGATTGGTACTTCACATTAATCGAAATATTTTCTAAATTTCGAATATGCTTTTTATATTTTTTACGAGAAGTTGACTTTTTACTTTTGAAGGCGTAATGATTGGATTTATCAATATATTTTTTATGCACAATCAATTCATAATTGACCAACTGTTGATCATTATCAATTATGAAAGTACCTTCTGTAATGTAAATTTTTGCTTTTTGATTTTCTATGGAAATAGTATCATCTAAAATCAAATACTCACTACTTTTTAATTTACATTTTAAATCTATTATATTAGAAAGAAATGAAGGAATAAATGATAGCAAGAAAAACCCTACCATATATTTGCGCAAGCAAAAAATGGCAGGGTTATATTTGAATATATTAAACTTGCTTTTCATTTGTGTCTTTAGAATTGATGTGCAAAATAAAAAAACAATATTGCTAATTAAAGAATTATCGATGTACCATTTTAGTACTATCAATAATTTAAAAAACTGTAATTCAACTATTTAAAAACAAACGAAGCAACCATAATACATATGATTCAATCAGTCATTCCTCTTCATATTTCTAAAACATCTAATAGTTTCTTAACATCACACTCTAAAAACACATCCCCAAAAACATCATTATTAAAAAACATGACTATACAAATTAAATTCTTAGAAAATAACCATTCATCTATATTAAATAGCTAAGCAGATTTTATTATGAACTATTATCAAGAAAATTAATATTAAATAAACAAAATCAATTAAATGTTTTCAAAATTTAATATCTATCTGAATCATGAAATGGTTGTGAATTGCTTTCATTTTTNNGTTGTGAATTGCTTTCATTTTTTAGTATCTTTGGGATATGACACAACACTCATTTTTTAGAGCAGTATCCATAGCCAGTTGTGAATTGCTTTCATTTTTTAGTATCTTTGGGATATGACACAACCGGTTTTACCGAGATTAAGACTTGAATAATTGTTGTGAATTGCTTTCATTTTTTAGTATCTTTGGGATATGACACAACTTAATTTTTAACGAAATAAATAAAACAAAAGTTGTGAATTGCTTTCATTTTTTAGTATCTTTGGGATATGACACAACATTGACCATTTTAAACAATACTGGTTCTGAGTTGTGAATTGCTTTCATTTTTTAGTATCTTTGGGATATGACACAACGGAAAGTCCTTCAGGCAATGATGTGATTTGGTTGTGAATTGCTTTCATTTTTTAGTATCTTTGGGATATGACACAACGGAGTATGGAGAAAGACTTCCCTACTCTAGGTTGTGAATTGCTTTCATTTTTTAGTATCTTTGGGATATGACACAACAAATGACAGAGAGTTTACTTTATAACATTAGTTGTGAATTGCTTTCATTTTTTAGTATCTTTGGGATATGACACAACAAAATCATATTTCTATTAGGAACCACTGTGGTTGTGAATTGCTTTCATTTTTTAGTATCTTTGGGATATGACACAACTATCTTGGACCGCAAATATATCGGTCCTTGGTTGTGAATTGCTTTCATTTTTTAGTATCTTTGGGATATGACACAACTCTCTAGTACTTGCCATACCTGAATGGTAAGTTGTGAATTGCTTTCATTTTTTAGTATCTTTGGGATATGACACAACCGAAGCTGAACTTAATTATTTAGGTCCTTTGTTGTGAATTGCTTTCATTTTTTAGTATCTTTGGGATATGACACAACCAATGAAAAAAACCTTTATGCGCTCTTTGAGTTGTGAATTGCTTTCATTTTTTAGTATCTTTGGGATATGACACAACGGTAAGCGTAATTGGTGTGGCACAAAATGAGTTGTGAATTGCTTTCATTTTTTAGTATCTTTGGGATATGACACAACTTCTTAATTTCTGGATCAAAAGTTTCTCTAGTTGTGAATTGCTTTCATTTTTTAGTATCTTTGGGATATGACACAACCTCTAGTTCTAGAGAAATGGATATAAATTGGTTGTGAATTGCTTTCATTTTTTAGTATCTTTGGGATATGACACAACGATTATTCTAATTATGCTAATACATATTCCGTTGTGAATTGCTTTCATTTTT
>DDFD01000097.1 GCA_002337005.1 Flavobacteriales bacterium UBA1937
TATCTACAGTTGATGTTCTTTTCAGTACCAGACATTTAACCTTTCTTTTTTCTATGGTAGTCTTATAATCGGCAAACCTGCTCAGGTTCTCAAGCATTAACGGATACAGAGAGTCTGCCTTAGATTGAGGTACAATATATTCGTAATTATAAAGGCTTTTATCCTCAACACGTCTTTCAGGATTTTTAAATTCTATTATTTGGCGTTTTTCGTTGAAAGATTGATTTTGTTTTTGGAATATTTCATTAGCTATAGCTGAAGCAATTTCCCAAAAAGAAAAATTGGTAAATTGTCTGCCATATACAATTTGTCCCGACCTATGAAAGCCAGAGCCAAAGCCCATTCCTCGGATTCTTCCTTTGGCAAAAAGAGAATAGCTAATCATAGACAAATCTTTCTCATTATCAAAATTTTCCGAAAGCATCAAAGGTCTATCTCTGCTCATTTGTACTACCGTTTGAAGGGAAGAATTTTCTCCTCCTAATACTTCCTGTATAGTCTTTTCTGTAACCTGTGCGCCATCTGTGGTATTGAACAGTTTTCCGTCCTTTATCCAGATGATATAAGGAACTCCTTTGTGTGGAAAGAGCTGATGAAACATTTTGTCGCCTGCTACCGAAACGGTTTTATCGTAACGCTTCCCATTGGTGGAAGCAAAGAATTTTTCTAAAACCAAGCGGTCTTGGTTGCTCACGGCAAGGATTTTTATTTTATCCCCAAATTGTTTATGAAGTTCCTCCATTTTAGGGAAGTTGAGTAAACAACTGCTGCACCAGGTATTCCAGAAGTCCAGAAGGATCAATTTATCTTTATCCTGATTGAGGGTAATGGTTTTCTGGGGATGGTTGACCAATTGTAAAGGTGTTGACCAAACATTTTCTGGGAGAGGTTCTCCTATTTTTAGGGATTTGTTCTGGGCAAAGCTGGTAGTAGCTTCCACAAGAATAAAAACAAGGGACATAAATCCCCTGCAAAAAATATTTTTCATATTTTTGTTATGGTTTAATTCGTTAAACTTGGCTCTTTTCTGCGTTACGTAAATTCCACTCTACCATATTGCAGAAAGGGCTTTTTTTATTAATTCTTGATAGTTTGATATTTTTTACTGTCTGTTTCTTAGGGGTAAGGTTTTTTTAATGACTGTAAAGGAGGAAGCTTTGCTGATAGCCTTAACTTCCTGCCCATACAAGCCGAAAAATTAATATGAATGAATGTTTTTTCTCGTGTAAGCTGTAAAGCCGCAATAAGTTGTACACCTTATTGTATCCTGCGTTTGATACTGTATTTTTGAAAAGCGGCTTAGAAAAATGTAGAGAAAGCGGACAACATTGGAAACAAAACGGCATGGGAAACTCTACATATCCGATCTGGGGTACTGGTATACCTTACGTACAGATAAGAGAGAAACCCACGCCTAGGTCGTGAGCTTCCTGCCTATACTCTCGTACGTTAAAAATTACCAGTTTTCAGATCGAGATTCTAAGCAATAGCTTCTAATATTCTTTGAAGTATCGCAAAATTACATCATTAGATGTAATGTTTTTACAAATATAACAAAATTTTTAAAATATGTACTATAGTACATAATATTTTTTAATGTTTTTCAGTCACTTTGAATCATGAATGAATCATTAGACGAAATAGAAAGATACGTTATAAAACGTGTCAAAGAAATACGCGAATCAAAAGGAGTTACCCAAGAGGAACTTTCTCTTTCTATTGGAAAGAATATTGGTTTTATTTCACAGATAGAAGCTCCTTCAAAAAAAGCAAAATATAATTTAATTCATTTAAACATAATTGCGATAGCGCTAGGATGCTCTATAAAAGATTTCATACCCGATAAACCGATTCCTGAGAAGAAATATGATATTAAAGAAATTAAATCTAAAAAATCTAATATTTTTTAGGAGCTTACAAAAAAAACATCATCTCGTGTTATGAAATACCAGTTTTAGGGGCGAGAATATTGAAATCAATATTTATAAGATTGTGTTTAAGTAAGTAACTTACACTAAGAAATAGATTAACTTTTTTTAATAATACTAATTCTAGAGTATAAGGATTTTGTCATAATAAATACAACAACTCCAATTTTCATCAAACAAGATATGAAACTAGAAAAAAAAGAATTCGAATATCTTGATATATTTTAAAAATATAAAGAGAAGACATTTAATCATAAGAAAGCACTAAAATTAATGTCCAATCAATCTTCAATGTAGCATAAGGAAGTATAAATTATATCACAATTTGCAAGTTCACTATTAATTACAATGTAATGTAATGTAATGTAACATAACAACCAAGCATAATTTAGTTTAAATTTCTGTATTCACTAGGAGAAATACCTGTTTTTTGTTTGAAAAGTCGGGTAAAATGTTTAAAAATAGTAAAAAGTTATTTCCGAAATTTTTCCAATATTTGTTAATAAAAGTCACTCTATCTAATATATTTTTGTAAACAAATAGACAAAAACACTTCCTTCAAAAATATCTTAACTTAATTAAAGGTTTTATTTACCAACTATATTATTTGATTCCTTACTTACATTTTTTGCATAAATATATCTGTCGTATATATTATACTATCAAATAATATGCATACGACCTTGTAAACATCATTTATCTTATTTAAAGCTTTCATAAATAACAATGCAAAAAGAGTTTTTATGTAGCATTATGTTATTTTTTTTTTGATGCTATACCAATTCTTTTATTATGATTCCTAATATTGCAGCAATAAGAATCACATATGGCTCTTGGATTTTCTTAATGTAAAGTAAACTTAAAATAGAAAAAACTGAAATTAACAAAGTTGGAATATCTTTAATGCTCCTTAATGCTATTACAATTACAGCACCAGCCAGAGCCCCAATGACAGCCGCTGTAATACCCTCTACAAATGCCTTTATAGATTGATTTTTACTTATTTTTTTAAAGAAAGGCGCAGGAATAATGGTGAAAAAATAGCAAGGAAGAAACGTCGCCAATGCTGCGACAGAAGCTCCAGGAAAACCAGCTATCAAATAGCCGATAAATCCTACGGTAATTACAACTGGGCCGGGTGTAACCATAGCTACTGCTACAGCATCTACAAATTGATTTTCCGTAAGCCATCGATTTTCAGCGACTACTCCAGAATGTAAAAATGGAACTATAGCCAGCCCACTACCAAAAACAAAAGCGCCTGCTTTCAGAAAAAAAAGGGCAATTTTTATCAATATAGGATTATCCCAATCACCAAGTCCCATTTGTAATAACATTACTGAATTTGCTCCTTTTCTGAATGATATTTTTGGTGGTGATTTGAACAACATATATAAAATACCAGCAGAAATAAATAGAAATATATTTTCATTTTCAGTAACATATGTTAAAACCATAGCAGTTGTAAAAAATATCCAAAGCATCCATTTTTCCTTGAAAGACTGTAAAGAAATAGCACCAATTGACTTTATTGTTAACTTATAAGTACTTATAAAAATAATACCTACTACAGCTGCACCTACCCCATAAAAAATTGATTGCATTAACGGTAGGCCGCCATATAATTTATATGCAATTCCCAATAAAACTACCATAACAAAAGAAGGAAGAACAAATGCTAAACCAACCAATGTCGCTCCAACAACTTTATAATGTACAAAACCTATATAAATACCTAATTGTGCAGCCAATGGACCAGGAGCTAATTGAGCTAATGCAAGCCCCTCTTTATATTCTTCCTCGGAAATCCATTTACGTCTTTCCACCAAATCTCTATGCATATAACCAACTAATGCAACAGGACCACCAAAACCTATTGTACCTAACTTTAAGAAATAGACTATAAGCTGTCGAAGTGTATATGGAGTAAGCTCATTCATAAGTAATATTTAAAAGGAGAGTCCAATTTGAAATCCTGCTGTAAAAGATGTAGGTAAATCATTTCCAAATCTTATTGGTAACGGAGTAGCTATATATAATGCGGAATTTTTATTTTTCTTTACAACTTTACTAAATACTGGTGTTATACCATATCTACCAGAAGTTTCAAAAGCTACTCTACCTGCAAATACAAACCCATCTCCAAGCGCTACTAACACACCAGGATGTATAAGCAGATTATTCACTTTACTCGTGCCATTCTCTGCTCTTATACCAGGAGCTAATTCAATTGAAAATCCAATCCTTGAAGATTTCCAAATATTGATTCCTACAGGAAAGACAACCTGATAATATCCATCAAAATTCGTAGTAGTATGATCTTTGTTTATGGTAACAATAGGGTGCATTACACTGACATATCCTGTGATTTTGGGATAAGTTGTTTCTGATTGAGAAAAAACCATAAGAGATACAAGCAAAAATGCAATTGTAAATATTTTCTTTAAGTTTTTTAGTAATTGTTTCATACCGCAAACTTAAAAAGTCCTTTTATTCCTAAATAGAATCCTATTTACCTTTTTGAATGCTATTTACCTTTTTTAATTTTTTTCGATATTGTGATGGATTTTCTCCTGTTTGTTTTTTAAAAATCCTTGTAAAATGGCTTTGGTCAGAAAAACCCGTTAGGTAAGCTATTTCAGTAAGTGAATATTGAGTGTCCTTCATTAGCTCCATTGCTTTTTCTATACGTTTTTTCCGTACGTAATCCCCAAAATTTTGTTCGTCAAAATATTTTGAAAACTCTCGTGATAAGTATGAGGGATTTAGTTCCAATTCTGAAGATATTTTTCTTATATCAACATTCAATTGGGCATCTAGTAAATCTTGTATTAATTCCTTCAACTCTGCTGCCCACGCTGGTGTTTTAGTATTTTTTTTTGCTTTTAAAAATTTAAGATATACTTCGTGCAAAAGATTTTCAAATGGACTGTTTTGCAAGTGTTTTTGTTTATGTAAATACTTAGCCCAACTGTATAAGCCATCATAAATTTTCATCCCCATTTCCAGCAATTCATTGTCATTTGTAATGTTATAAGCCAAACCTGAAGAAATAGCCAAAAGCCCTGCAGCCTCGTCTGCAATATTATAATTATCCGTATCTGCACCTCTTACGATAGGAGCTATTATAAGAATTGCAGGGTCAGTTATTTCATGTTTTTTAACAATATAATCAAAAGTACATTCACTATTGTAATGAGTATATTCAACATCGGGAATATCAAAAGGTATAGCACTGAGCTCTTTTGCCCTAGTCAATACTTCCGAAAAAGGGACATAAATAAACTCTGCATCTTTGTCTACAAACTTTTTTATCAACCAAGGACAGGCTAATCGATCTATTTTAGGTCGTTCTCTTGTTATCCACTTCATGAGGTTAAAGAATCAAATATTTTTAATAGTTGATTACAAATTTAAGAATTATGCAATAACATTATTTCTGATTGAAAATTTCTTAACTGTATTATATAATTACTTGATTAGAACTGAATCAACAATTCTCATTTTTCCTAACATTTTAGTAATGGAGGATATACCTTTGTGATTCTACCCGTTGTGCATTTGTAAAAAGAATTTAAATAACTGATAATCAATTAAAAATCAAAGATATCGGGTTCATCCCAACTTTCTCAGCTCTTCTTTCTTTTGTAATACATTTCTCAAAGCTGACATATCTTCACTTACTTTCTTATCCAATATTTTTGCATAGTGCTGCGTAGTTTTGATATTCTTATGTCCAAGCATTTTACTTACACTTTCTATAGGAACTCCATTAGACAAAGTGATTGTAGTGGCAAACGTATGTCTTGCGATGTGATAGGTTAGTTCTTTATTGATGTCACACAAGTCTGCTATCTCTTTAAGGTAAGCATTCATCTTCTGATTGCTCAATACAGGAAGTAGTCTTCCACTATTTAAGCAGGCAGGATGGCCTTTATATCTCTCAATAATTTCTTCTGCTTTAGAGAGCAACGGTATGTTAGACGTCGTTTTAGTTTTCTGACGTTTTGTAT
>DDFD01000106.1 GCA_002337005.1 Flavobacteriales bacterium UBA1937
GATTTTTCTAATGCCGAACTATGACTTGCCAAATTACCATCGGTAACTTCTAGCAATTGCTTCATTTCATTAAAATCTACCCAATCATTAACCATCAACACGGACATAATCCCGAGTCTAACACGACTTTCAAATTCTTTGTTGAGTTGAGTGATCATAATTTGTTTTTAAGCTGTAATTTATTTTAATCTTCAATTCTTTGATAATTTAAAGTATCATTATTATCATTAATGAATATCAGAATTTTAGTAGGATAATTATCAATTTTTTTAAAGATCCCTTTTGAATAAAAATATGGATATTTAAAGTTTAATATTTCTTCACTATTATTTATAATTTCTTTCTCATTTTTTAATTTTTTAAAGTTCTTAGAATTTTTTATATCATAAATTATTTTATTTCTATCCTTTTTAGAGATGAGCAATTTCGTATCTTGATATCTTTCAGGCATTCCCGAAATTTTATTATCAATTATTTTAAAATCATCTTCAAATATAATATTCAAATTTTTTAGATCATTACTAACATCTTTTTTACCAAATTTAAGTTCTTCTATTTCATTTGAAAAATAAAAACTAATTAAAACAAGAAAAAAAATAGATGAAATGATAATTCCGAGCTTTCTTTTCTTTTTGAATGAAATAAATAACCAAATCAAAATCAATAAGATTAAAATTAACCAAACTAAAATTGAAAAAAGAAAACCAGCCCCCATTTAAATTATCTTTAATTTATTTCCTACATCGCCACATCACTTATACTTCTTATGCATCACAATTCCATACACAATATGCAAAACTCCAAAACCAATAGCCCAGAAAAACAATCCATATCCCAAAAAGAAAACAGAAATAATTCCTAAAGAAATTTCGCAAAGTCCTAAATATTTTACATCAGAATATGTATAATTTCCTGCATTAAAAAGTGCCAAACCATAAAAAATTAAAGTGGTAGGTGCTAGCAATCCATGTAAATGATGATACAATAACCCAGCACAGAAAAAACCTCCTATCGCTAAAGGAATAGCAAAATTAACCAACAACTTCTTAGTGGTACTATCCCAAATCGTAAGATTATTCTTTTTACTTTTTCTGATGGTAAAGTAAGCTCCTGAAATAACAGCCAGAACCATAATCAATAGCGCCACCAAAATAAGATGAATTACAATATCTTTTTCATAGTATTTTACGTTTGCCTCGAAATAGTCAACCCCATTTTTTTCAAAAAGGAAATAAACATAAACAGCACCAGCCAATGCAAACAAACCTGCAAAAACGCCAGAAATTCCACTCAGAGAAATAAATCTAGAGCTTTTCTCCATCATTTTTCTGATGTGCAACAAGTCTTCTTGGTAATTTTTATTTTCCATAAATAAAGCACTTTGAAATACAAAGTTATAAATTTTATTCAACCAGCCAAATATTTTTTAAAAAAAAATCTCACAAAAAAATATTCATAGAACTAAAACTCATAAAAACCACCACAAAATCATTAAAAATTGCCATCAAAAACATTATTTTCATTTACTTTGCATTGAAATTGATTGAAAAATCAACTTTTTTAATAAATTTTTTAAAATGAAAATCGAAACACTTCTTGCTAATCTTGCCCTAAATTCAGATTTCAAAGATCCTTATGGAGCTTCGCACTTCCCTATTTACAACACGGCAACTTTTGACCTTAAAAAACAGGAAGGAAATGACAGAATCTATGATTATTCTAGGTCAGATAATCCTACCAGAAACGCGCTAGAAAATATTTTTGCAAAAGCAGAAAATGGTTTTGGTTGTGTTTGTACCAATACAGGAATTGCAGCAATTTCGGTACTTTTTGAAATGGTTCTCAAAAACGGAGACACTGTTTTGGTAGAAAACGACAGTTATGGCGGAACGTACAGATTGCTAAAAGTGCTTTCCGAAAAAAACAATATTAAAACTATTTACACTAATTTTACCAATCTCAATTTGGTAGAAGAAGAACTCAAAAACAACGAAATCGCATTAATTTTATGTGAATCGCCTACCAACCCTAGTCTTAAAATTATAGATTTAGAAGAAATTGGTAAACTCAGCAAAAAATACAACACCCTTTTTGCGGTGGACAATAGTATGGCGACTTTCGTTTCTCAGAAACCTTTGGATTTGGGAGCAGATTTTTCGGTGTTTTCTACCACCAAATTCATTTCTGGGCACGGCAGTGTAACCGCAGGTGCGGTGGTTTCTAAAACCAAAGAGCTTCACCAAAAAGTGAGATTTTTTGCCAATGCATACGGAAACGCCCAAAGTCCTATGGATGTTTATTTAACTTCTCTTGGTCTTCCAACTTTGGTTTACCGAATGAAAGCGCAAGAAGAAAGCGCTTTAAAAATTGCCAAATTTTTGAAAACTATTCCACAAATTAAATCTGTAAAATTTCCTGCTTTAGAAGATTTTGAACAATATGATTTGGCAAAAAAACAGATGAACATTATTCCTGCAGTTCTTACCATCCAGCTAGAAAATGAAGAAACGGCCAACCTACTCATTAATAACACTCGACTTTTCGGGAAAAAAGTTTCATTCGGAACATCAGATTCTAGGTTAGAAATTCCTGCAAAAATGAGTCACGCTACCAATTCCAAAGACAGTTTAGCGTCTAAAGGAATAGACAATGCTACCGTTAGAATTTCCATCGGTTTAGAAAATACAGAAGATTTAATCGAAGATTTATCACAAGCATTACATAAAAATTGATCGATTTTTTATTTTTTGGGCGCCTTTTTCCGCCCTCCGTTCTCGCTTCCCGATGCCAAAGCAAAATCCAATCCATTTCGGGAGAGCTCCACTCAGGTCGGGGCGCATACCGTGCCACGTTCCAAAAAAACGGTTTATTCAATCAATAAATTAGAAAAAAAATGACATACAAAATTCAACATATTCCACTAGGAAACTCACTTCCAATCAATAATCCGCATTCTGTTTCGGTAAGTTTACCATCATTACAAAATGTAATTGATTATGAAGAAAATAAACCAGAATTACTAAACCAATTGAACAGCGGTTATCCCAGATTTTTTAAAAATAAACTGGTTCAGAAATTAGAAGAATATGTAAAAAACCTTCATCAAATCGATGATGAAAAGATTCTATTTCCTATTACTTCACTACAAGCAAAAACCGTAATAGAATATATCTTTAACGAACAATTCGAATACATCACTATAGAAAATGTTTGCTTTTTAGTTTTACCAAAAAACCATGAAAAAATAATTCTTATCAAGAAAATTATTCAAAACATCGGGGCAATTATCAGCTCTAGATATGCCGAAAAAATTCTTTTTGACAAAGGTATTATTCATCATCTTTTCCAAGAAGAAAGATTAGAAATAGAAAATCCACAATCAGAAATTATCCAAATTCTTTCCGAAGCTTATTCTGCAAAAAAAGAAAATATATTTTTGACCAATTCTGGCACCAATGCTGTTTTTTCTGCCATAGAAACGTTGACTAAAATCAAGAAAAATGAAGGGAAAACCCTCAATGTACAACTCGGCTGGTTGTATTTAGATTCTATAGACATCATCAAAAAAAGAAGCGACGAGAATTTCCTTTTTGTGAATATTCACCAAAAAGAACAATTTGAAAATTGGTTAGCAGAAAACCATCAAAAAGTAGCCAACATTATTTCTGAAACCGTCAGCAACCCTATTTTACAATGTTTGGATTTGCCTTGGCTGTCTTCACTTTGCAAAAAATACGAAATTGGTTTGATTTTAGACCACACAATGGCAAGTCCGTTTTGTGCAGAAGTTTTGCCTTATTGTGATATTGCTGTAGAAAGCCTCACCAAATTTGCGTGTGGAAACGCTAATATTTTAATGGGAGCAATTATGGTGAACGAAAATTCGCCTTATCAAGACCAGATAAAATCACAAATTGAAAACTATACCCTGAAACCATATTTATTAGATTGTCAAAGATTGGCTTTTGAAATGCAGGAATATGAAGTGAGAATGCAGAAAATTTCTAAAAATGTTTCTCAACTTTATGACTATCTAAAAACACAAGATTTTGTAGAAAAAACCTACTCTGTTTATGAAGAAAATTCTTGGCAAAATTTCCAAAAAATCAGAAAGAACAACAATCACATTGGTCTCATTACGGTAATTTTCAAAAAACCATTAGCACAATGTTATGATACGCTTAATTTTTCAAAAGGTCCAAGTTTAGGCACCGAATTCACATTGGCAATGCCTTATACTTACCTTGCACACTATGATTTATTACAAACCGAAGAAGGCAAAAAATTCTTAGAAGAAGCCGGATTAGATGCTAGAATTATCAGAATTTCTGTAGGCACAGAACCTATAGAAGATATTATTAATGAATTTGAAAAAATAAAAAATTGAGCTAAGATTATAATTGTTCAAGTAATTTTATATTATATTTGCAAAAAAAAATCATGAAAAAACTAAATCTTTTATTCTTTTTATTTCCACTATTTATAAATGCTCAGGACGGATCCCTTGATACCACTTTTGGCACTAATGGAAAGGTTATAACTTCAATAAACTCAGGCAGTGATAAAGCTAATGGAGTAATCCTTCAATCCGATAACAAAATATTAGTTGTTGGTTATACGGATAATTCTTTATCAGGTAAAGACTTTTTTTGTATAAGATATAATTCAAATGGAACGTTAGATACTACATTTGGAAATTCAGGTATCTTTACACTTGATTTACAATCTGGAAGTGATGATGTTGCAAATAGTATTGACATTCAGAATGATGGAAAAATAATATTGGCAGGATACTCAGATGATGGATCAAATAAAAATGGTGCACTAATTAGACTTAATTCTAACGGGACTTTAGACACAAGTTTTGGAAACTCTGGGAAAGTAATCACAGATTTTATTACTAATAGAGCCGACGAAATTAAAGTTGTTAAAATACATCCGCTCACAGGAAATATTATTGTTGGTGGAAAATCTGCCTTAACAAATACAAATTCTCAAATTATTATTGCAAGATACAATAATTCGGGAAACTTAGATAGTACTTTTGGTAATTCTGGCATTAGAACATTTACAAATTCTGCCCTTGGTTCAGGCATATATTCCCCAGTAATAGAGGATTTGGCAGTAAAGTCTAATGGCAAAATAACAGCAGTAGGTTGGTACGAACAAGAAGGGCTAACATGGAGTGCAAATTCATATACTGTAAGATTAAATAGCAATGGCACATTAGACACCACATTTTCATCCGATGGTATAAATTATTTTAATGGTTCGTTTAATGGTAACGACAAATGCTTCTCCTTAATTTTAAATAGTGATGATAGTTTTATTATTGGTGGAAGCAGTGATGTTTCTGCTCAAAATTATGCATTTGCAGTATATGGAATAACTAATACAGGTATTTTAGCTACGCCTACAGCCCAAAACCAAAAAACATATAGTTTCAATGCACTACATGTTTCAATGAATTATGCATTAAAAAAGGATAATTATGCAAGTTTCGTTAATGTAGGCTCTACTGGAACCTCTACAAATAAAAGTTTTGCATTAGTAAAAATGAATCCAGACTTCACACTAGATACTGCTTTTGGCACTGGAGGTGCTGTTACAACGACCTTTGGTTCAAATACAATGAGTGAAGCATTTGATACCGCTATACAAAATGACAACAAAATTTTAGCAGTAGGGTACACAGGAAATGATATTGCACTAGCAAGGTATAATAATAAACTTCTTTCAACACAAGAAGTAAAACAAAATAATTTAAAAATTCACAAAGAAAATTCACTTATTAATCTTCAATCAGATAAAAATTTAAATAATATAGCATATAAAATAATTGATATTTCTGGCAATCTTGTTCAAAATGGAGTAATTAAAAATAATAAAATACTTTTCAATAATAATACAAAAGGAATTTATTTTTTAGTAATTGAAGGATTAAAGTCAGAAAAATTTATCAATAGATAATTCAATCTATAAGAGGGACTGAAAATTATTTCAATCCCTCTTACATTTTATTTTTTTTTCAATATTGGCTTTGGTAGAATCTTTTAAAAGCAAGGAAGCGCTCATTAGAATTCTTTCTGGCATTAGCTTTTCGAAATGTTCTGTACCTTCCCAAGAAACTTTTTTAATCAAAGCCAAAGCTTCTGCGCTTTTAACAGATAATTTTTCTAAAAATTTCTGAATTTCGGTATCCATTTCGGAGATATTTTCAAAAACCTGATGGTAAATGTGATTTTCTTTTGCCCAATTTGCGGTTCTAAATTCAGTGTCCAAGCTCATTGCAATAAACTGAGATTTCCCGATTTTTCTTTCCACAAATGGTCCAATCACAAAAGGCCCGATTCCTAAATTTAATTCAGGCAAAGCTAAACTAGCATCTTTGGTTGCAAAACAATAATCTGCCGCACAAGCAATTCCTACACCACCACCAGTCGTTTTTCCTTGAACACGAACAACTACAATTTTTCCGCAAGTGCGCATTGCATTGAGCACTTTAGTAAAACCTCCAAAAAAATGCTTAGAAGCTTCCAAATTATTGATTTCTAACAATTCATCAAAACTTGCACCAGCACAAAAGGCTTTATCACCTTCAGATTTTAGTAAAATGATTTGTACTCCATTTTTAGAAGCTTCATCTAAAATTGTTTGTGCCAATTTTTCTAAAATTTCGCTTGGCAAAGAATTACTTTTGGGAGTTCCAAAGGTGATTTCTGCAATGTTATTTTTTATTTCTGATGTTACGAATGGTTGCATTTCTTGGCTAAATAATTTTTATAAATTTTAAACAATTACAATTCCACTACTTTTTTATCCAATTTATAAACTGTTCCTCGGAAACTTGCCACCACTATTTTATGTTGATTGGTAATGGTAATATCATAAACCGCCGTTTTTCTGGTATCCGCCATCAAAATACTTTCGGCAATCAGTGTATCTCCCATTTTCGCAGCTTTGGTGAAATTAATCGTACAATTGAGTGCAACTGCAGCATTACCCATATTATTAGAAGAAAAAGCCAATGCAGACTCTGCAAAAGAAAAAGTTACACCACCGTGTACGGTTTTTAATCCATTAATCATTTCTTGACGGATTGGCATTTCTATTAAACAATAATTTTCTCTAATTTCAATGAGTTTTACCCCCATCCATTGTGAGAAAAAATCTTGTTTGAGGATATAATTTGCCGTTTCAACTGGTGTCATTAATTTACTTTTTATTTTTAAAATAAGTATTATACACCGCAAAAATGACCACAAATATTAAAAATATATACCATTTTTGATTAAAAAATTCCATAAAAGTAATTTCAGAATTGTTAATAAATTTATTCATCAAAAAACTAATCGGAACGATGATAATAAAAGAAATAACCGCATTAATTACGGTAGCAATAAGTTTTGTATTCATTAATGAATTTTTAGTTTTACAATTTTTGGTCGGCTAGATCATCCTTTACATAGATTCCAACTTTAGAATTTAGAAATTCACCTGCTACAAATTCTATCTTTTTTGCTCCGTCAGTAATTTCATAATGCTTAAAATAATAAATTTGACCTTCGTAAGGACCAATCACTTCTACTTTTTTATTGAGACAATGCCACGGAAAATTCCAAATATTCATTTGATTAATTTTGAATTCTTCGTTTTCGTCAAGTGCTTTTGCAAATTTCCAATGAGTCATAACTTTTAAATTATAAATTATTGAGTGACTAATTTACATTTTTTTTCTTTAGCAGAGTACCTTATCCTAAAGATAGATTTTAAAACAATTAAAAATCGGAATTTTTGTCTTTTAAAACACTTAAAACAAAGTGTTTATAGGAAAATTTGTCGGATAATTTTTTCTAAAATCTTCAATTTCAGAAAATATGACTGAATTCTAATTTTTGAACACTTTTTGAGATTTACCATTAAGAAATAGAATATTTGGCGTAAGCCACAATTAAATGATTAAAAGTCTGAAGCAGGAAGGTGAAAACTTAAAAACCTTCATCTTCCAACTTCTCACTAAAAACTAAAAAACAAATTAATATGAACTTAAATCAATATACCACAAAATCACAAGAAGCCATCCAAAAAGCGCAACAAATCGCAATGGAATTTGGCAATCAAACTATTGAACCTCAACATTTACTAGAAGGAATTCTACAGGTAGATGAAAATATTTCTGCTTTTTTGATGAAAAAATCTGAAGCAGACCTCAACCTAATCAGAGAAAGAAACCGCGAATCTTTAGAAAAATTATCAAAAGTTTCGGGTGGAGAAATCTATCTTTCTCAAAGCGCTAACAAAGTTCTTTTGGAAGCTCCTAACATTGCCAAAAAAATGGGTGATGAATATGTAACCATAGAACATCTTTGGCTTGCTTTATTAGAAGTAAATTCTGAAGTTTCTAAAATTTTGAAAGATTTCGGAGTGACCAAAAAATCTCTAGAAATGGCAATTCAAGAATTGAGAAAAGGCAGCAAAGCTACTTCGTCAAGCTCAGAAGAAACCTATCAAAGTTTGAATAAGTATGCTAAAAACTTCAACGAACTTGCTGCAGAAGGAAAACTAGATCCTGTAATTGGTAGAGACGAAGAAATACGTAGAGTTTTACAGATTTTATCAAGAAGAACCAAAAATAATCCAATTCTCATTGGTGAACCAGGTGTAGGTAAAACCGCCATTGCAGAAGGAATTGCACACAGAATTATCAGTGGAGACGTTCCTGAAAACCTGATGGATAAAACCTTGTATTCTCTTGATATGGGAGCTTTAATTGCGGGTGCAAAATACAAAGGTGAATTCGAGGAAAGGTTGAAGTCTGTAGTAAATGAAGTGATAAAAAGTGATGGACAAATTATTTTGTTCATTGATGAAATTCACACTTTGGTAGGAGCTGGAGGCGGAGAAGGCGCAATGGATGCTGCTAATATTCTGAAACCCGCTTTAGCAAGAGGAGAATTGAGAGCAATTGGTGCAACTACTTTAAATGAATATCAAAAATATTTTGAAAAAGATAAAGCTTTAGAAAGACGTTTCCAAAAAGTAATGGTGGAAGAACCTGATACAGAATCTGCAATCTCAATTTTAAGAGGAATTAAGGATAAATACGAAGCTCACCACAAAGTTCGCATCAAAGATGAGGCGATCATTGCAGCGGTAGAAATGTCTCAAAGATATATTTCGGATAGATTTTTGCCAGATAAAGCGATTGATTTAATTGACGAAGCTTCTGCAAAACTAAGAATGGAAATCAATTCTAAACCTGAAGAATTAGACGTTCTCGACAGAAAATTAATGCAATTAGAAATAGAACTCGCAGCAATTTCTAGAGAAAAAAATGAATTGAAAATCAATCATTTAAAAGAAGACATTGCCAAACTTCAAGAACAAAGAAACGAAATCCACGCAAAATGGCTCGGTGAAAAACAAAAATCTGAGGATTTAACAGCCATTAAAAAAGAAATAGAATCTCTAAAATTAGAAGCAGAAAGAGCTTCTAGAATTGGTGATTATGCTAAAGTTGCTGAAATACAATACGGAAAATTGCGTGAAAAAGAGGAAGATTTGAAAAAATTGGAACTCGAAATGCAAAATCATCAGAATGAACTCATTAAAGAAGAAGTAACTTCTGAAAATATTTCTGAAATTATCGCAAAATGGACGGGAATTCCAGTAACGAAACTTCTACAATCTGAAAGAGAAAAATTATTAAACCTTGAAACCGAACTCCATCACAGAGTGGTAGGACAAGAAGAAGCTATTTCTGCAGTTGCAGATGCCATCAGAAGAAACAGAGCAGGATTAAGTGACGAGAAAAAACCAATCGGAAGTTTTCTTTTCCTTGGAACGACAGGTGTTGGTAAAACAGAATTGGCTAAGGCTTTAGCAGAATTCCTTTTTGATGATGAAAATAATATGACGAGAATTGATATGAGCGAATATCAAGAAAGACATTCGGTTTCTAGATTGGTTGGTGCGCCTCCAGGTTATGTAGGTTATGATGAAGGCGGACAATTAACTGAAGCAGTGAGAAGAAGACCTTATTCTGTGGTGCTTTTAGACGAAATTGAAAAAGCACATCCAGATGTTTTCAACACACTTTTACAAGTTTTAGACGATGGAAGATTAACCGATAATAAAGGAAGAGTGGTGAATTTTAAAAATTCTATCATTATTATGACTTCTAATCTTGGTTCGCATATTATTCAAGAAAATTTTGAAAATATTAAAGATGACAATGTAGATGAAATCGTAGAAAAAACAAAAGAAGAAGTTTTCGGGTTATTAAAACAATCTTTAAGACCAGAGTTTTTGAATAGAATAGATGAAACGGTTCTTTTCCAACCATTAAGCAAATCACAGATTGGTAAAATTGTGAATTTCCAGTTGAGAAGTTTCAATCAAATGCTGGAAAAAAGAAATATCATTCTTACTGCAACCGAAGATGCTTTAAAATACTTGACAAATAAAGGTTATGACCCAACTTTCGGAGCGAGACCATTGAAAAGAGTCCTTCAACAAGAAGTTTTGAATAAATTATCGAAAGAAATTTTAGCTGGTAAAATAAATGATGGAGATAGAATTACTTTAGACTATTTCGAAGAGACAGGTTTGGTTTTTAGACCTACTGAAATTTAATTCATATACCAAAAATACATTTCAATTAAAAATTCCACTAAATAATTTTAGTGGAATTTTAATTTTTATAAAAAAAACAAAAAAAACAACAAATATTTGTAGACAATTTATAGTATCCAAGCTAAATTATCAAATTCTCAAAAAAATAAAAATTAAAAAATTAATTATTTTTAATAAATTTTAAATTTTTAACAAATAAAAAACAACCATGAACCTAATACATTATGGATAAAATAACTTTTTTGCATTTTTTATTCAAAAATCACTTGCATTACAAAATTAAAGAATATAAATTCGCCAAACTAAAGAAAATGTTAAATAAAAATTAAATTTATTATGAAGAAACTTTTATTTGGCGCATTTGCGCTGGGGCTGATGTCTGCCTGTAACACAACAACTGAATCAACTGAAAACTTAACAGACAATGTAGCTACAAGTGTAGCATCTAGAAGATCTTGTCCGTCTGAAGAAATCAGAGCAAACCTACTAGCAAATGATGCTGATGCAAAAGCTAGATATGTAGCTTTAGAAAATGGTACTGAAAAATTTATCCAAGCCAGAAAAGCTGGTAGAGTAAACGCAGATGGAAGCGTGGATATACCAGTTGTAGTAAATGTTTTATACAAAACCACTGCAGAAAATGTTTCGGATGCTAGAATTGCAGAGCAAATAGCTGTATTGAATGCAGATTATGCTGGTACAAACACAGATGCTTCTAAAATACCTTCTGAATTTTCTGGTGTAAAAGCAGGAGACACCAAAGTAAGATTCCACTTGATTAAAACGGTAAGAAAATCTACTACTAAAACAAAATGGGGCACTAATGACGCCATGAAAAAGTCTTCTACAGGAGGCATAGATGCTACCACTCCATCTAGTTATTTTAATATTTGGGTAGTAGGAAACATGGGTGGAATTCTAGGATATGCTACCTTCCCAGAATCATCTGGTCTTTGGAATGACGGTGTAGTAATTGCTGCTCCTTATTTCGGAAAAACCGGAGCTACATCTCCTTATAACTTAGGAAGAACTGCCACGCATGAAGTAGGTCATTACTTAAATCTTAGACACATTTGGGGAGATGCAAATTGTGGAAGTGATTTAGTTACTGACACTCCTACACAAACTGGAGCTAATTACGGAAAACCAACTTATCCTCTAATGAATACATGTGGTGGTGTTTCTAGATCTGTAATGTTTATGAATTATATGGATTATGTAGATGATGCTGCAATGTTTATGTTCTCTGCTGGACAAAAAGATAGAATGCAGGCTGTATTAACTTCTACTGGCGCTAGAAAAGGACTAAGAAATTTGTAACACTTACTTTTGAGTATTGTCATAAAATAAGAACTCCGAGAAAATTTCTCGGAGTTCTTTCTTTTATATTATTTTATTCTTTAGTAAAATCAAACGTTTGACCAGATTGTGATAGTTTCATTGTTTTCTTGTCTTTGCTAAACTGCAATTCTAATCCTGCAGCTTCATATAAAAATTTATCACTTCCATCATAATCAAATTCTATGGATTTTTGATTTTGCACCTGACCTACCAATTTATTATTTTCTACTTTGAAAGTAATTTTAATTGGCAATTGTTTACTACCATAAACGCCTACATAATCTTGCAAATTCACTTTTTCTGTTGCCACTGTTGTTTGCTCAGAAGATTTCCAAGTATTATTTTTTAAATCAGAATCTGGGATTTTATTCTCTGGATCAATAGCTACTGCTTCAATTTCTTTAGTAGAATTCACACGGAAAGTCCAAGTTTTATTACGCTTCCAAACCTCCACAGGAATTTTCACAATTTGTGTAGAACCATCTTTAAACTTCGCCTGAACAGTAGTTGGCATAGGCAATTGACCAATGTTTTCTACAGTAATATTCGCACCTTTGGTAAAATTACCATCTACATATTTTACAGTCTTTACAGCTTGATCAACTTTCCATTTATTAAAGAACCAGCCTCTCCAAAACCAATTGAGCTCTTCACCAGATACATTTTCCATCGTATGGAAAAAATCCCAAGGTGTAGGATGTTTAAATGCCCATCTTTCAATATAAGTTTTAAATGCTTTGTCAAACTTTTCTGGACCTAAAATACTTTCTCTTAAAACATAAAGCCCTAAACCTGGTTTCATATACGCTAAAACACCGATGCTTCCTTCTTTCATATTATCTGGTCCAGACATTACAGGCTCTGTATTTTCATTAAAAAACATACCAGACATTCTTGCAATGCTTTTTTTTCTGTAATATTCTCCGTTATTGAATGCTTCAGTAGATAATTCATTAATAAAAGTATTAAAACCTTCATCCATCCATGCGAATAATCTTTCATTAGAACCAACAATCATAGGAAACCAGTTATGCCCGAATTCGTGATCTGTAACTCCCCAAAGTTCTTCGCCAGCAGATTGGTAATTACAGAATACTATTCCGGGATACTCCATTCCGCCTTCATTGCCTGCTACATTAGTTGCTGCTGGATAAGTGTATTCATACCATTTTTTAGAATAATGCTCAATGGCAGCTTTGGTGTATTCCGTAGATCTTCCCCATGCTGTTTCTCCTGCGCTTTCTACAGGATAAGCTGAAATAGCCAATGATTTTTTACCGCTTGGTAAATCAATTTTTGCTGCATCTATAATAAAAGCTGCAGAAGAAGCCCAAGAAAAATCTCTTGCTTGATTTATTTTAAATTTCCATGTTTTAGAACCTGATGCACTGTTCTTTCCAAGAGCAGATTCTGGACGAATCACTACCGTTTTATCACTATTTTTAGCTTGTTCCCAAAGTTTATTTTCTTCTTTAGAATAGACTTCACTAGCATTTAGAAGTTCACCAGAAGCTACTACATATTGATTAGCTGGCACTGTAATATTAGCAGTGATATTACCATATTCTAAATAAAACTCAGATGCTCCTAAATAAGGCATTGTATTCCATCCTAAAACATCATCATAAACACACATTCTAGGATACCACTGTGCAATGGTATAGATTTTGCCATTTTTAGTATCTTGAATCCCCATTCTATCTGAACCATATTTCGGAGAAGTAAAAGAATATTCAATTTTAATTTTAGCAATTCCTCCGTTTGATTTTAGACCTTTAGGAAGATCAATCTGCATTCTGGTGTCAGAGATTGTATATTTTACATCTGCACCGTCTATTTTTACTGATTTAATTTTGTAACCACCATCTAATTCTTCTCCGTGTGCACCATTTCTACTTCCAGATAGTGGAACTACTGCATTTCCTCTAGAATCTTTAGCAAAAAGATTTTGGTCTAATTGTAACCAAAGAAAACCTAATTGGTCTGGACTGTTATTAGTGTAAGTGATTTCAGACGTTACTGTGATTTCATTTTTAGCATCATTAAGGGATGCATTTAGTACATAATCAGCAGTGTTCTGCCAGTATTTATGCCCTGGCTGTCCGCTTGCAGACCTAGTTTCTGTACCTGTAGTAGGATAAAAAAATGGTTTAAAAGCTTCATTGTAATCATACTTTGGAGCTTCTTGCGCAAAAACTCCAGAAGTAAACGCGAAAACAGCCATTGCTGTAATCAGTTTTGGAAATTTTAAATTCATTGAAAGTTTTTTTTGATTGGTATTATATTTATACTTAACTGTTACAAATATCAAAAAGAAAATTCAAATTATTTATAAATTACCCTACAAATTTCTACCTTTTTAAAGAGATTTTAATTTTCAAAGACTTAGATACATCAATTTCTAAGATCTAAATCAATTTTAATTCCGTGTTTTTAAAAGAATCCAGCCTGTTCTGGTGTAATTGTTTTGTATTTCGATAACGTACCAATACGTATCAGAAGGAAGCACTCTACCTAGATAAAAACCATCCCAATTGAATTTAGAAATATCTTCTGTGTAAAATACTTTTTTGCCATACCTATCATATATTGCCAACTTAGCATTTTTGAAATATTCTATGTTTCCGACCTTCCAAACATCATTGAAACTATCTTGATTAGGTGTAATTACATTTGGAATAAATAAAACGGCAGATTGTGCTACAGCAGTACAAGAATTGGTTTGAGATTTTACAAAAATTTGATAAATCCTAGCTTTTAAATTGGTAAAAATATTACTGGTTTGCCAATTTACATTATCTAAAGAATAAAAATACGGTGGATTGCCTCCTTCTGCTAAAATTTCTAAAAAATTCTCTCCACTTTTTATATTGGTTATATTGGGAGTAACTCCATTTACTACTTCCACAGTTTGTTCTGCTGTACACCCATTACTATCTGTAAGTTTTACGGTATATTTTCCGGCAGAGGTAACTATTATTTGTCGAGAAGTTTGTACTGGAACTGTATTCCATTCATAAGCTGAAAACCCATCACCAGCGTCTAAAGTTACCGTACCACCATCACAAATTGATTTATTCTCCAAAACATCAGAATGAGGTGCTGGTAAAACAGTTACCACAATTTCTGCTCTAGAACTTTCGCAAGTTCCATTATTTTGAGAAACCCAAAAAGAGAAATTGCCTGCTTGTGTAGTTCCAGGAATTGGCGCTACAGAAGTTCCTGTTCCACCAGTTTGCGAAGTGTACCATAGCAAATTACTTCCAGTAGCAGATAATGCAGAAGCGGTATAATTCTGACAATATTGATAATTAGTAACCAAAGGAGGATTTGGATTAGCTAAAATAGAAACTTTAATTTGCGCTCTTGGACTTTCGCATCCATTTATATTTTGAGAAACCCAATAATAAAAATCTCCAATTTGAGTAGTACTAGGAATAGGAGCACTAGAATTGCCAGTTCCGCCAGTTTGCGAAGTGTACCATAGCAAATTGCTTCCAGTAGCGGTTAACGCCGAAGCAGTAGAATTTTGACAAAACTGAACATCAGCAACTTGTGGCGCTACAGGAATTGGGAAAACCGTAACTGTAATTTTTGATCTAGGACTTTCGCAACCATTTACCGATTGCGAAACCCAAAAAGAAAAACTACCAACCCGTGATGAATCAGGAGTCGATGCTATAGCAGTTCCTATTCCTCCAGTTGCAGAAGTGTACCAAAGTAAATTAGTTCCTATAGCTGACAAAGGTAAAGCTGTAGAATTATGACAATATTGAATATCTGAAACTTGTGGTGCATTAGGATTAGCTAAAACCGTAACTTTAATTTCTGCTCTTGCGCTTTCACAAGTTCCATTATTTTGAGAAACCCAAAAAGAAAATGTACCAGTCTGTGCTGAGCTAGGTGTAGGTGCTATAGAATTTCCTGTTCCGCCTGTAGCAGAGGAATACCATAGTAAATTAGTACCATTTGCAGTAAGCTGATTAGCCGTAGAATTTTGGCAATATTGATAATTAGTTACTAAAGGCGCTGCAGGAATAGGAATAATATTTACTGTAATTTTTGTCCGCGAACTTTCGCAACTGTTTACTGTTTCTGTAACCCAATAATCTTTAGAACCTACCACAGAAGCATCTACTATTGGTGGCAACGTGTCTGGAATTCCGCCAGTAGATGTGTTGTACCATAGAATTTCTTTACCAGAAATTGCAATAGAATTCCCAGTAGAGTTCTGACAAAAATTAAAAACTTTAGGTGAAGGTGCAGCAGGATAACCTAAAACAATTGCCTTATAATTAGAAGAATAAACCCTACAAGTTGGTGAACTTATATTGGTAGATTCCCCTACAATAAATCTATATAAATCATTATTTTGATACGAACCTGCGGAAATATTAATAACAGGATTGGTAGTAGCTAAAGTAAGATCAACCCAAGTATTTCCTCCATCAGTACTTTTTTGCCATATATAATTAGGTGTAGTATAAGTACCTGCGCTAATCTGTGCATTCAACTGGAATCCTAAAGAATTATCACAAACCCCTGTCGTAAAAACATCAATAGAGGTAGAAACAGATGTAGCTGGACCACACGGACTAAAACTAATATCATCTATCGCAAGATCATTCCCCATTCCGCCTTTCTTATTATTAATAAGAACAACTTCAACATCTCCAGAAGTGATTGAGGATTTAAAATCAAGATAAAAGTTATTCCAACTGCCCGTTTCCGGAAGCTCTCCTGTAGAAACCTGTCCCAAAATAGCTCCTGAGGAACTTTCGATTCGAAATGTAACATCCGGCTTTATTTGATTTGCACCAGGGGTAATCAAATTTAAAATCCAGGCAGAAAAACGGTAAACCTGATTAGGGCATAATCCAGAAACTTTTCTCCTATAGAATTCTCCGGAAGTATCTGTATCCGCATTCACGATTAGCATATTTCCATAATAACCGAGGGCATCATTTGTATGGTCTGCACTATTAACCCAAGCCCAGCCAATATTAGTTCCTGTAAAATTAGATATTGTATAGTGTCCGTCTTTAGGTGGGAAAACAGGTGAATAAATATAATTAGTAAAAGCAGGTGAAGCTAATGCCGGAGAAACCACTTGTAATGGTGTAGTTACACTCCCGAAATCTTCCGTAAAAATAGGTGCTCCAAACGAACCTCCACAAGTTTGTGCAGAAAATTTATTGAGGAACAATAAGAATAAAAGTAAAAAAAAACCTAACTTTCTACAAATCAATTTCATTGTCTTATTTTGAGACTATAAAAATAGTCTTTTTAAATTAAAAATCCCGAAAATATTTTCGGGATTAAATGTACTAAGAATTTTTCTTTGCTTTTATCATCATTTCTAGCATATCCCACATTTCTTGCGGAATTTGTTC
>DDFD01000088.1 GCA_002337005.1 Flavobacteriales bacterium UBA1937
GTCATAGTTCGGCATTAGAAAAATCAAATTTTATAGAAATTAAAAAAGAATTTGTAGGTAAAAAAACAAAAACATCTTATAGAGTGACTAACGCAGGCAGACAAGCCTTTACAGAACACATTAATGCACTTGAAAAACTTTTAGGAAAATAATATAATTGAAAGTGAAGAGTTGAAAAGTTAAAACCATCGACCATTAACTGATAACCAAAAAGGAGCAATCCTTTAATTTTTTGAAAAATTACTTTGTAATTCAAAGTACTTTATATTAAATTTAAAATTATGATGACAAACAAACAGAGAAGCATTACAATTTATACCATTGCAGCTTCAATTTTAGCAATTCCTCTAGTAGGAATGTATTTTACAGAAGAAATCAAATGGACAGGATTTGATTTTTTAATAGCAGGAATATTACTTTTTTCTAGCGCATTTTTTACTGATTTTATCCTAAAAAATGTAAAAAGAGTAGGGGCGAAAATGTTTTACATTGTGCTCATTTTCATTGTGTTATTTTTAATTTGGGCAGAATTGGCAGTTGGGATTTTCGGAAGTCCATTTGCTGGGAGTTAATTTTTGAAAACTTCGTATAACTCAATCCTCTATCAAACCTTTTAGAAAAATTTAGAAAAATCTAAATCAACAAACCCTTTCAGAGTTTAGAACTCTGAAAGGGATGAAAATCAAACAATAAATATTATGGAAATTTTCACTATTAAAAACATCGGAAAACTCTTCTTTTGGCTTTCGTTTATCTTGGGAAGTATTTGTCTTTTTGGATATGTTTTCACAAAAGATATACAGTTTGCAATCGCAGGTTACTTTCTCTTAATTTATGGAGTAATAATCAATCTCATTGTAATTTTTGTTTTACTAATTTATGGTTTTTCACAAAAGGAATATTTTGAAGATTGTAAAAAATCAATATTAATGATTCTCATTAATTTACCTATTGCCATTCTTTATGCATGGATTGGATTATCAATAATTTAAAGGGTATGTACAAAGAAAAAAATAACCAAATCAAAGATTGGTGGAGTAAAAAAAGAGCTTTATACAATGCAGGAATATTTATTTCAGGAATAGTTTCTTTCATACTTTATTGTTTTGTAGGTTACGTTTTCATTTATCCAATGGATGAAGAATTTGAGATTACTCTTTTTACTATTTTTTTTCAAGGAATAGGGTATATCTTTTTTATAATTATAGCTAATCTTTTCTATAATTTAGGTCATATTTTAGACATACGTTTAAATGAAAATAATTCAGAAAGCTATAGGAATAATCTATTTAAGATCGGTTTTATAGCAACTATCGCAGTTCCATTTTCTATACCAATTTTGCTATTTATCGAATATGTTTTTCATTAAAATCTAAATAATATTCAAACCTCAAATCACAAATTATGAAAGTCAAAATGATTCTTCCATCACTTACGGAAGCCGAAAATCCGTATTGGAGACCGATAAAATATTCACTTTTTCCACCGCTTGGTTTGGCTACTTTGGCAAGTTATCTTTCCGAAGATGATGAAATAGATTTGGTTGACCAACACGTAGAAAAATTAAAACTAGATGATCAACCAGATTTGGTTATTATTCAAGTGTATATTACCAACGCTTATCGTTCCTACGAAATTGCAGATTTTTACAGAGCAAAAGGTTGTTATGTTTGTTTGGGCGGTTTGCACGTTACTTCGCTTCCAGAAGAAGCCGCACTTCATGCAGATTCTATTTTTCTA
Source organism: Flavobacteriales bacterium UBA1937 (assembly GCA_002337005.1). Taxonomy (GTDB): domain Bacteria; phylum Bacteroidota; class Bacteroidia; order Flavobacteriales; family Weeksellaceae; genus Cloacibacterium. Next base: position 1,741 of record DDFD01000088.1, read on the forward strand.
GGGCCAGGTGAAGAAACTTTTCCCGAATTTTTGAAAGATTTCAGAAATAAAACGCTCAAGAAAAGATATTTTTCATCAGTCAGAACTTTAGAAAAATTGCCGCCAGTTCGTAGAGATTTAATCAAAAGAGAAAAATATTTGGTTCCCAATTCTATTGTTGTAACGCGCGGTTGTCCGCATCATTGCGATTTTTGTTATAAAGATGCTTTCTTCCAAGGCGGAAAATCTTTTTATACGCAATTAGTTGACGATGCACTATCTGAAATAGATAGACTTCCCAGAAAGCATCTCTACTTTTTAGATGATCATTTGCTTGGAAATCAAAAATTTGCCACCGAACTTTTTGATGGAATGCGAGGAATGAACCGAGTTTTTCAAGGTGCGGCAACGGTAGATTCTATTTTAAGAGGAAATTTAATTGAAAAAGCTGCAGAAGCTGGTTTAAGGAGTGTTTTTGTAGGATTTGAAACTTTTTCAGAAGAGAATTTAAAACAAAGTAACAAAAAACAAAATCTAAAAAAAGATTACGAATTGGCAGTTCAAAGACTTCATTCTTTGGGAATTATGATTAACGGAAGTTTTGTTTTTGGTTTAGATGAAGATGATAATCAAGTTTTTAGCAGAACGGTAGATTGGGCAGTGAAAAATGCAATCACCACTTCTACTTTTCACGTTCTTACACCATATCCTGGAACGAAATTGTTTCAAGATTTTGAAAATCAAGGAAGAATTTTGACTAAAAATTGGGATTTGTACGATACCAGAAACGTAGTTTACCAAACCAAAAATATTTCTGCTGAAGATTTAAAGGTTGGTTATGATTGGGCATATAAAGAATTTTATAGTTGGAATAATATTTTGAAATCATCTCTTAATCACGATTCTGTAAAACATCAATTGAAACATTTATTCTATTCAGGTGGTTGGAAAAAATTTGAACCACTTTGGAATTTTATTATCAAAACCGAAGGCTTAAACAAAATGCTTCCACTTCTTGAAAGTCTTCTTTCTAAAGTAAAATATAGACAAAAAAACGAAATTCTGGAGGTAAAAACTAATAACACTTTACTAGAAATTTAGAAAAATCTAAATCAACAAACCCTTTCAGAGTTTCAAACTCTAAAAGGGTTGAAAAACAAACAACTTCAAGTAACTTCAAACAAAATCAAACTTCTCAAACAATATCAATTCATTATGAAAACACATCATTTAATTTTTACAATTACTGCATTATTTGTAGCACTTTTTTACGAACAAAATCCAGGTCTAAATATCGGGATTTTAGGAGTTATCGTTTCTGTACTTACCTATTTTAACACCGAAGAAAGAAATAAGACCAGAACGTTTCTGCTTCTTTTTACAACCAGCATTATCAGTAGCTTTGCTTTTGCTTGGTATGGAGATTTTGTCTCTTTTTTAGCCATTTTTACATCACTTTTTTTACTTGGTTTTACCTCAAAAAACAAAGAGCTTAAGACGCTTTTTGTTATTCCTGTTTTTGCGCTAAACTTCGTTACTTTTATCTATAGAGTTTTTCAGTTCGAAGAATGGTTGCCACAAAGAAAAACCGAAGGTTTTTGGCAAAAATTTTTGGCAGTGGTTTTAATTCCAGCTTTATTATTACTTATTTTCTTCGGGATTTATTCTAAAGGAAGTACTCATTTTGCTTCGTTTTTTTCTGATTATGAGTTAGATATTAATCTTTGGGAAGTATTTGTTTTTGCAGTAATGGGATTTTTCCTATCGTTTAATTTTTTCAATTTTAAGGTGTACGAATTTATATCTAAGCAAAGTCATTATTTAAAAAACGAGTTTTTAGATGAAGAAAAATTAACAAAACCAACCTATGATTTTCTAGACCTTAATTCTGAAAGATTAAGCGGTATTGCTTCTTTTATTGGTTTAAATATTCTGTTGCTTTTCTTTATCATTACCTTTAATTACGAACAATTTGTAGAACTTCCGAAAGCTACAGCCAATCAATTGGCAGAAGAAACGCACGAAAGAGTAGGAGCGGTAATTGGCAGTATTGTAATGGCAATTGTGGTGATTATGTTTTATTTCAAAGGCAGTTTTAATTTTGATAAAAAGGCAAAATTTTTAAAAATTTTGGCTCAAATTTGGGTTTTCTTAAATGCCGTTTTGGTCATTTCTGCGATGTTAAAAAACTCAGAATATGTTTATTATTTAGGATTAACTTACAAAAGATTAGGTGTTTATGCGTTTTTGAGCTTAGCCATTATTGGTTTGATTTTTACTTTTATCAAAGTCAATAAACAAAAAACCAATGCTTATCTTTTTAATCAAATGTTTTGGTACGTTTACGGAACAATTTTGGTATGCAGTTTTATCAATTGGGGCGGAATTATTACATCTCATAATTTAAAAAGAGAGGATTTTGCAGCGAATTATCATTTTAATTCCGTTGATTTTAATGACAAGCAACTTTTAGAATATTATCAAAAAACCAATAACAAAGAAATGTACAAAATTTTGAAAGATAAAATTATTGCAAGGCAAAATGAATCTTTTCTTTCTAAAGTTCTTTATTTTGAGAGTATTTCTTTGCAAGATTCAAAATAATTTAAATGAAGGTTTTTATTGTTACATTTGGAATAAATTTAGCATTAACTAAAACAAAATCAAACATTATGTTTTTTAAATATTTATTAATTCCAATCATTAGTTTTATAAGTTGTGTAAATAACAATCCCGAAAAATCTAAAGTAAAAGCCGAAAATAAAGAAATGAATATTTCTCAGCCAAGAAGAGGTGCATTGCGTACTGTAGAAGGCAATAAAATCATAAGAACGGTAGATGCTTCGCAGTTGCCTTTTACCATAGGTGAAGAATTTACTAATGAAAATCAGCAATTTGTTTTGGTGATTAAAAACGTTAGAAAATCTGCTATTTCTGCTAAAATATCTACTAATGATAAAGGAAGAAATGTAAGAATCAATCAAATAATTTTACCTGATGGATCTTCTGATGGCCCTTTTTCAAATAGTATGAATTATAAAATCTCTAAAAAAGGAACTTATAAGATTGTAATCGGTAAAAATTTGATGGCAGAAGGTCAACTTTCTGGGAATTTTTTGGTCTCAGTAGAGTAAAATTTGACAATAAAATCTCATCTGAAAATATTCAGATTTACTTATATACAAGACTTTATTCAAATAGAAAAGCACTCCTAAATAGAGTGCTTTTATTTTTATACTTCTTCATCAGATTCTATGGTAAAAGATCTAGACTTAAAGTCTTTGTCGTGTTTTTCAGAAATCACATCTTCACCTTTTTCTTTGATTATGAAGTCTGTAGATTCATTAAACATTTCTTTGAAACTCACGAAATCTTCTTTGTATAAATAGATTTTGTGCTTTTCGAAAGTCGCTTCACCATTATCACCGAAATTTTTTTTACTTTCTGTAATGGTAAGGTAATAATCTCCTGCTTTTGTCTCGCGCACATCAAAGAAATAAGTTCTTCTTCCTGCTTTCAACACCTTTGTGAAAATCTCATTTTCGTTTCTCTCCTTGTAATCACTCATTGGTACTTATTTTAGAAATCTTGTTTTAACAAATATAAAAGAATTCTTTGAATCTCAAAATTTTTTTTAAAAAATTTGAAATTTGCCCAATTTTAAAGGAAAAAACAGCCTTTTTAGCGATTAATTTTCTATTTCTACTTCAGTAAGATTAAGAATGTAATCTGCTCTTTTAGCGCTTGATTCTCTGTGGGTTATAATGATTGAGGTGCAAGACTTAATGTCTTTTTCAATGTTCTGTAATATGTTCTCTTCCGTCTCTGTATCTAGTGCCGAAAGTGAATCGTCAAAGATGAGGATTTCGGGCTTTTTGATGAGAGCACGGGCGATACAAATTCTCTGTTTTTGCCCTCCAGAAAGCATTACTCCTCTTTCGCCAACCATAGTTTGATATTTTTCTTTAAATTCTACAATGTTTTTATGGACATCTGCTTTTTTAGCAAATTCTTCTACCAATGCGTGTGTAGGATGGTCTATTGCAAAACCAATGTTGTTTTCTATGGTGTCAGAAAATAGATAACTTTCTTGTGGAATGTAACCAATATGTTTTCTGTAAAGCTCCAGATTATGGTCTTTTAAATTTTTACCATCAATCAGAATTTCTCCTTCATGGGGATCAATTAAACGACAAAGAAGTAAGGCAATAGTAGATTTTCCGCTGCCAGTTTTTCCCATAATGGCAAGAGATTTACCCGCTTCTAATTTGAAAGATAAATTTTCTAAAGCTTTAATTCCTGTGTTAGGATAAGTGTAAGATACATTTCTAAATTCTACATCACCTTTTATGGTATAGTTGTCAAAATTTGTATTAACAATCTCAGATTTAATATCCATAAATTCGTTCACTCTAGACATAGATGCAGCAGCTCTTTGGTTTACAGAAGAAACCCAACCTACCATAGAAAATGGCCAAATTAAGATATTGATATACATAAAGAAATCTGCAATAGTACCTACGGTAAGTTTACCTTCGAAATAATTTTTGCCACCCATATATAAAATGGCAACATTTAGCAATCCTATTACAAAAATAATAATGGTAAAAAAATAGGCTTCGGTTTTAGCTAAATCTAATGCTTTGTCTTGATAGTCTTTAACCTTAATTCCGTAGTTTTTTTCAATATATTTTTCTTTGTTAAAGAATTTCACGACTCTAATACCAGAAAAACTATCTTGTACAAATGTAGAAATTGCACTTTGGCTTTTCTGCATTACTTTAGATTTTCTATTGATAATAGAACTGACTTTGTAGATAATAAAAGATAAAATTGGTAACGGAATAAGCGTCCAAATAGTCATTTCTACATTGGTCATTAACATGTATACACAAGTAATAACCAATAGAATAATGAGATTAATAACGTACATTATCCCAGGTCCTAGATACATTCTTATCGCTACCACATCTTCAGAAAGACGATTGAGTAAGTCTCCAACCGTAGTATTTTTGTATGTAGAAAGAGATAGTTCTTGGTAATGTTTATAAATTTTGTTTTTGAGATCGTATTCTATTCTTCTAGATGCTACGATAATGGTTTGTCTCATCATAAATCTGAAAACACCAGATAGTATAGAGGTTCCTACAATAATTCCACCGTTAATGAGTAAGGTTCTGAAAAGTACCTCTTTTTTTACATTGTGGTCATCTAAAACATCTTTTATCAAGTCCACTGTTTTTCCTACAAACTGTACTTGGTATATAGAAAAAAAGTTAGAAGCAATAATAAATAGGATGCCCCAAAACAACAAAACTCTGTGCTTCCAAAAGTATGGATTAAGTGTTTTAAGTGAATTCATAGCTGCAAAAATACAGAAAATATAGTTTGATAAATCATATCAAAAAAACTTCTTTCTTCCTCCTTCCATCTTCCAACTATATTTCTTATCTTTGCAAAATCTTTTAAAAGTTCTTTGAAAATGTTAGGAAGAAGACAAATCCGCGAAAAAGTAGTGCAAACGCTTTACTCTTACCATCAGAATCCCATAAAGACTGATGTGCTAGAGAAAAATATGTTTACCGAGATTGAAAAAATCTATCATCTGTATATCTATCAAATTAATTTTTTAGTTGCTTTAAAAGACTTGGCAGAAAACCAAATCGAAATTGCAAAAAATAAATATATTAAAACGGAGGAAGATATTAATCCTAACCTTAAATTCGTTAATAATCA
>DDFD01000114.1 GCA_002337005.1 Flavobacteriales bacterium UBA1937
AAGTTGGTCAGTTTTTACAAGCTGGAGCGCAACTATTTAGCATTGTCTTAAATAATGAAAAATGGGTGGTTGCTAATTTTAAAGAAACTCAACTTGATAAAATGGTAGAAGGTCAAAAAGTAGAAGTTAAAATAGATGCTTTTCCTGATGAAGAATTTATAGGAACAGTAAGCTCTATAGCTCCTGCTACAGGTTCTACGTTTTCTATATTGCCTCCAGATAATGCTAGTGGAAACTTTGTAAAGGTAGTACAGAGAGTGCCTGTGAAAATTACATTCAATAACCTGAAACCTGAAATCGCAAATAAGCTAAGAGCGGGAATGAATGTTTTGGTAGATGTGGAAGTTAAGTAATGAAGTTGGAAAATAAAGATATTTTGATCAAACAACTTCAAACAACTTCAAACAACTTCAAACAATTTCAAACAAAATCAAACCACATCAAACAAATTGAACTAAATTTTTATGCAAGATTCATTAGTAGAATATGGCGCCAGACGTGTGATTATTACCATCACCGCTATTCTCTGTGCTTTGCTAGAGATAGTAGATACCACTATTGTAAACGTAGCGCTAAACGAAATGAAAGGAAATCTGGGAGCTACACTCTCAGAAGTAGGTTGGGTAATTACGGCGTATGCTATTGGTAATGTGATTATTGTACCTATGACAAGCTGGTTGTCTCAACAGTTCGGAAGAAGAAATTATTTTGCGGCTTCAGTCATTATATTTACCGTTTTTTCTTTTATGTGTGGTAATGCTACTAATATTTGGGAATTGGTCTTTTTTAGATTAATGCAAGGTATAGGTGGTGGTGCACTTTTGGTAACTTCACAAACCATTATTACAGAGTCTTATCCTATCGAAAAGAGAAGTATGGCGCAGGCAATTTATGGTTTAGGAGTAATTATAGGTCCTACCTTGGGGCCACCATTAGGAGGTTATATCGTAGATAATTTTAGTTGGCCATTTATTTTTTATATTAATATCCCAATTGGGATAGTGGCTACTTTACTTACGCTGCAATTTGTAAGAAGTCCTAAATATGCTGATAAGAAATCTGCAAGCGAAGTAGATTGGCTAGGTATTTTTTTATTGGCGATTACAGTAGGTTCTTTACAATATATTCTAGAAAGAGGTCACGAAGATGATTGGTTTGAGAGTAAAGTAATTACCATTTTAACATTAACTTCATTCTTTGGATTTATATTTTTTATTTGGAGAGAACTCACATGTGAACATCCTATTGTAGAGCTTCGAGTTCTCAAAAACGGAAATCTTAGGATAGGAACGGTGATGTCTTTTATTTTAGGATTTGGACTGTATGGTTCTACGTTTATCGTTCCGCTTTATACACAGAGTGTTTTAGGCTGGACGGCGCTACAGTCTGGTGCTTTAATGATACCAGCAGCGCTTACCACAGCATTTATGATGCCTATTATTGGTAGATTATTAACCCGAGGTGTGAAGCAACAATTTTTAGTAGCTTTAGGATTATTTATATTTTTCATTTACAGTTTTTGGGGGTATAAAATCTTAACACCAGATACGGGAAAAGATGCATTCTTTTGGATGCTAATTATGAGAGGAGCAGGACTAGGTTTATTATTTATACCAATTACCTCACTTTCTTTAAGCACTCTTAAAGGTCCTCAGATTGGTCAAGGTGCAGCTTTTACAGGGATGATGAGACAGCTTGGTGGTTCTTTTGGGGTGGCAGCTATAACTACATTTATTTCGAATAAATCTATGTTTTATAGAAGTGATTTGGTTTCTAAGTTAGATAGCAATAGTATGATGGTGCAGCAAAGATTAGCTGCTCTTAAGGCAAGTTTCATTGCAAAAGGAATGACTCCAGATCAAGCACTGAGTGCCGCTTATAAAGTTTTAGATTTTTCGGTGTCTAAGCAATCTGCCGTACTTTCTTATATGGATGTATTTTTATATCTAGGTCTTATGTTTTTGTTTTGTATTCCATTTATTCTTTTTGTAAAAGAGAAAAAAGGTGGAGAAACCATAGATTTAAGCGAAGCAATGCATTAAAACATTATAAATAACAATCAATAATTGATTATAAAAAAGACATCGCTACGATGTCTTTTTTGTTTACCATTTTTTTCTTCTGAAATAGATAAAAGTAATGATCACAATTAATACCATTACACCAACCGTAGCAAAATAACCATATTCTGTATGTATTTCTGGCATATGATCGAAATTCATTCCATATAAACCAGCAATAAAGGTTATTGGTAAAAAATACACCGAATATATTGCCAGCATTTTCATAACCTGATTGGCTTTTTGATCAGATAACGCAATAAACATACTGATTAAGTTACCTGTTTGTAAGTTAAGATGGTCATAATCACTTAGCGCATCTTTATAACTGTCTTTTAAATCTTTTATTTCTACAGTTTCCAGAGGTAATTTATCAAAAGAATTCACCCATTCCGAAGAAAGATTGAGAACTTTTTGGTTAAGACCTACTTTTCTTTTGAAACGATATAATCTTTTAATTTGAGTAGCGCTAGAGATATTTTTTAGGAAAATTTCGTTTTCCATTTTTTCCATTTGTTCTAGTAAGATCAAGTTTTCTTCCTCATAAGATTTAAAAATATTTTGAGTCAGTTCCAAAGCAATTTTATAAGGATTAATGTTGGTTATTTTTTCTTCTTTTAATTTTTTTAATAAACTTTTGGTAACATCATTCTCAGTTCGGTGTACCGTAAGAACCATATTGTCTTTTAAAAAAATACCCAATTTGGTACTTACATCGCTTATGGTATTTAGGTTAAGTCTTTCTGTATTGGTATTGATTCTGGTTAATAAAAATTTTAAATCTCCTAAATCTTCAAATTTCGGCAAGTGATTTGGGTCTATACAGTCTTCTAACAAAAGATGATTAATGTCGTATTGTGCAGAAATGGTTCTTATTTCTTCTGGTTGTAAATCTAAAACATCTATCCATTTGAATTTTTCTGTTTCGAATATAAGATTTGCAGGCATATTTTAAATTTTATCAAAAATAAAGCAAAAACTACAAAGTAGAAAGCACTAAGAATAATTTTTTTCAAAATAA
>DDFD01000053.1 GCA_002337005.1 Flavobacteriales bacterium UBA1937
CTTCTCAAAATATATCTTGGAAAGGTCTAAAAGAAGCACCAACTTATTCTTGGCTAGGCGGAATTTTAGGCGCTTTTTATGTTACTGTAATTGTGTTAGCTTTCCCGAAAATAGGGCCAGGTCTTACTTTTGGGTTGGTAGTAGCAGGTCAATTACTTACCTCTATGATTATGGAACATTTCCAAATTATGGGTACACCACATCAGCCGATAAGTATCGGAAGAATAGCAGGAATGGCAATGATTGTGGGAGGAGTAGTCATTATGAAAAAATTCTAAATCAAAAACAAAGGCTGCTAGAATTCTAGCAGCCTTTGTTTATTTTACCTGAATTTCAGAAAGATACAGATATTTTAAAAACTCAATATTGTTTTTACAATACTAAAAATACTTAAAGTCATTACCAAAACTCCTACCGCAATAAACATATATTTAGATGGGATTTTAGACGTAAGTCTGGCAGAAAATGGCGCGGTTACAATACCACCAATTAATAATCCTAAAACAATATTCCAATGATGGATTCCTATGGTGTAGATAAAAGCTACCGCACTTGCCACGGTAAGAATAAATTTTGATACTGTAGAACTCCCTACTACATATCTTGGCGTATAACCATTTTTGATTAAAGTACCTGTAACCAAAGGTCCCCAACCACCACCAGTAAACGAATCTATAAAACCACCAAAAACACCAAGTACTTTAAAATTCGCTTTCTTTTTTGGATATTTAACATTTGTTTTCTTTAAAACTGAATTTTGAAAAATCTTAAAACCTAGATATAAAGTGTAAAGAGAAATAAAAGGTTTCACATACTTAGCGTAGCCTTCACCAAGAAAAGAAATAGCAGCAACTCCTATTACAACACCTACAATTGCAGGAATTACCAGCTTTTTTACCATATTTTTATTTACATTCCTCAGCTTATAATGACTGATACTGCCCGCCATTGATGTAAAAGATTCCGCAGAATGGATACTTGCCGTCACAATATGTGGGGCGATCCCAAAACTCAATAAAATAGTGGTACATATTACACCATAGCCCATACCAACCGAACCTGCTACAATTTCTGCTACAAATCCTGTAAACATCATCCAAAAGAAACGGTTATTATCTTTATTCAATAATAATAAAATATCTGGCCAAAGATTAAAATATTTAATCATAAAAAAGCCTGAAACCAAAACCAATAAACCACCCATTGTCAATAGCGTATTGTTTACAATTCTTCTGGCTCTTTTTACTACCAAAATAGATTTGTCTAACTGAGAAACATCTGAGATATATTTATCAAAATCTTCGGGATGTGTAGAGAGACTTTCTGTAACTCTGTTTAATATTTTTACCTTGGTTTTAAAATCTCCTGACAATTGATTTCTCAGTTTATTGAGATTTACAATTAAATCATCTAATTGTTCTGGCAATGCTTCGGTTAATGTCTCCTTTAGTCTTTTTGCAATCGTAGGAGATTTTCCGTTCGTAGAAATGGCTATTTTTAAATTTCCTTTATTGACAATAGAACCCAAATAAAAATCACATAAATCTGGTTGATCTGCTGCATTTACCAAAATTTTTCTAGCATTGGCTAGTGTTTTAATTTCGGCATTTACTTCTTTGATATTGGTTGCTGCAATTACGAAATCTACACTTTCTAAATCTGTTTCATCAAAGAGTTTTTGCTTTAAAGTAACATTAGGATTTTGATGGGATATATTTTTTACTTCTTCTAAAAAATCAGGAGAAACGATGGTAATTTTCACCTCAGGATTTTGTTTAAGAAGAGTTTCCGTTTTTTCTAGACCTATATTCCCACCTCCTATAATTAGGAAGTGAGCTTGGTCTGTTTTTAGGAATACCGGAAATAGTGTATTTCTACTCATTTAAATTTTTATTTCAAAGTATATTTTAGAGTTACCCCAAAAGTTGCGGGATCACCTATAACACCAGCATAATGCCCTGCACTACCCGGAGCTGCCAATAGTTGTTCATAATAATCTCTATTAAATAAATTTCTAGCCCAAAGATTGATAGACAAACCATTAGAAGCTCTAAAACCTACTCTACTGTTTACCAGATAATAACCAAGAATGTTCAAATATTGTGAAGGAGAAGGACTAGAAGAGAAATTGGTTCTAAAAAATACATCTGCTCCTACAAAATAGCTTCCTTCAAAACCTAAAAAATGACCATCAAAAGAATCTTCAGCTCCGAAAGAACCAGACCACTTAGAAATTCCCGGAAGTCTTCCTCCTGAAACGTCTTTGAAGGCAAGTGTACCTCCTACTTCTTCTAGAGGAACAGGTGCATTGGTAAATTTCACATATTTTCCTTCGGTATATGCTAAAGCAGCATTAAATACAAAATTCTGAATTCTTATGTTACCATCTATTTCCACACCTTTTACATTTACTTTTTCGGCATTTGCCAGATAACCTCTGTTTACACCTGGCTCTGGAGTTTGCACTTGTGTTTGATAATCATTAATATCATCATTAAAAAACACTACATTAAAAACTGAGTTTGCCGTTGGTTTGGTTTTTACCCCAATTTCTACATGTCTTACAGATTCTGGTTTCACTTTTGCCAAATCTATTAAAACTACACCGTTAGCAGTTGGCAAACCACCAATATTCACTCCCACTGGTTTGTAGCTTAAAGAATAAGTAGCAAAGGTATTGAAATTATTGTTGAAATTATACTGTAAAGTGAGCTGTCCTGAGAAATTTCCTTCTTTAGCATCTGTATCAAAAGCTTGGTTAGTATATACTTTATTTTTAAGTGCAATTAGAGCAGGATCAGTGGTTTGCAAACCTCCGTATGTTTCTCTCTTATAATTTGCTATTTTTTTATCATAATTGTATCTAATTCCTGGTAAAATGTGTAATTTTTCTGTTACATTCCAATCTAATTGACCAAAAGCAGCTAAACTCGTACTTTGAATTCTATTGGTGGTTCTAATCCCGAAATTATCAAACAAACCAGGTGTTTTCCAGAGTGAACTGGTAGAATCCTGCGCAAAACGCCACTGTGCAGAACCTGCCTCTTCTGTCTGCACAGGATCTGAATTGAGATCTTGCCACAATCCGAAAACACCAACTACACCGTGTATTTTTTCTGTAATATTACCCGAATATCTAATCTCTTGAGACCATTGTTCGTGAACAGAATTTCCCGAAGAAATCGTAAAAACAGGCAAACCTGTATAGTCTCTGTCATTAAGTGGAGTCCATTTCCAATATCTAAATGCCGAAGTAGAAGTAAGTGTACCTTTCCCAATTTTGAAATCTGCATTAATGGAAACGCCTCCTAATTGATTGTCTGCTTTGGATGGTGTATCTAAATCTACTTTTCTTTCGAAGGCGCTGCTATATGGAATTTGGTAATTCAAATCTTTGATAATATTATAAAACTGTCTGTAATCTGCCCTTTTTGTAGTAACTACTCCTGCAATTGGCCAACCGTAACCATCTGGTTTTTGGTCTGTAATATCAGCATTTAAGGTCAGTTTTATATCATCTGTTGGTTTGTATAGCAACTGTGCTCTTACTCCGATATTATTAATATCATTAATATTTTCCTGAGTATGTACATTATACAAAAGCCCATTTCTCTGAGTTCCTGAGAATGAAATTCTAGCTGCTAATTTTTTAGAAATAGGACCAGAAAGTGAACCTTTGGCTTGTAAAAAACCATAATTTCCTCCACTTATTTCAAAACTAGCAGTTGGACGGAAAGTAGCATCTTTGGTCGTAATATTAAAAGCACCAGCCGTAGTATTTTTACCAAAAAGTGTACCTTGCGGACCTCTAAGAACTTCTATTCTTTCGGTATCAATAAAATCTAAAGCAGTAGCAGCAGGTCTGGCATAATAAACGCCATCTACATAAAAACCAACACCAGGGTCTATACCATCATTGGTAAGACCAAATGTAGAACCTAAACCTCTGATATTAAGCGTAGTATTTCTAGCGTTAGAAGCATACAATTGAACTGTAGGCACTAATTCTTTTAATCTATTCACTGTAAAAGAGCCTGTTTCGTCTATTCTTTTGGATGTAAGTACAGAAATTGGAATAGGAATTTTCTGAATTTCTTCGCTTCTTCTTCTAGAAGTCACCAAAACAGCTTCTATATGTTTTTCAATGAGATTTAATTTGATAGTAATGCTTGGTTGGTACTCTTCTAAAATGACTTCAGATTTTTGATAACCTTTTTTATTTACTTCTAAAACCACAGGAAAATCATTGATATTCTGTAATTTGAAAGTTCCTTCAGCATCAGATTTTACGGAATACTCGGTTCCTTTTATTTTGATTATTGCATCTGTAAGTGGTGTATTGTCATAATCTACCACATATCCTTTGATTAGTTTTTTCTCGGTAATTTGGATGTTGTCTTTTTCTTGAGAATAAGCAAAATTTTGGTTTAAAAATAAAAGTCCTAAAATATAAATTGTTTTTTTCATTGTTAATTATTTTAAAAAAGTTTATAGTAAATGGTAAGAGAATAGAATTCTATCGATTGATAGAAACTCTAATAAAACTTGTTAAAATAATTTGCGACAACTGCTTTTAGAATTATTTTTAAAATAAATCTTGTTCAAAAATTTAGTATTCATTTTACTTTGTGTTTTCATTTAAACCAACTTTAATCAAATTGAATTAATCAGTATTCAATTAAAATTTGAAGTTGCAAATATAATCAATATTATATAATTCCTACAGAATTAGTATGAATTTTTTACATTATCATACAATTACGCTTTGATAAGGAAAAAATCATTGATTTATTGAGCGAGTTCTGCTATAGTTTTGGCAAGAATAGGCAATGTAGCATCTCTTACTTCGGTAAATAATAATTTGATGCTACAGGTTTCTTCATCTAAACAATCTTCACATTTCTGATAGTAATTAATCGAAACGCAATTCATCATAGAAATAGGACCATCGATAAACCTGAGGATTTCTGCTACAGAAATTTCATGGGGAGGCTTCAAAAAAGAATAACCACCATCAGCACCTCTTTCGCTTTTCAAAATCTTATTTTGTTTAAGTTCTCTGAGAATCGCCTCTAAAAACTTATAAGGAATCTTTTCTTTCGCTGAAATCAATTTCGCTGAAACAGGTTTATTCGCTTCGACATTTTTCGAAATAAATATCAAGGCTTTAATGGCATATTTTACTTTTTTGGAAAGCATAATTTTGGTAATACTTTCCAAAAATACAAAATATCCTAAATCTTTAACAAATCTTCTACTCTTTTTAATTAAAATAAGTTCGGTAAGCAAAATCCCCGAAATGTTCTCCTGCTTGTTTTTCCTTTACATACTGACTAAACAGACGGTCAACTTCTTCTAAAATTTCTTGTTCCGAGAGTTTTTCTTTATATAATTTATTGAGTCTTAATCCGTATCTATCACCACCTAGCATAAAATTATACTGTTCTGCTGCCGTTCCTACAAAACCCAATTCTGCTACATAAGGTCTTCCGCAACCATTAGGACAACCCGTCATTCTGATGGAAATTTCGTCTTCCGAAAGTCCGTGTTTTTCTAAAATAGGTTCTATTTTGGTTACTAATTCTGGTAAATAGCGTTGTGCTTCGGCTAGAGCAAGTGGACAAGTTGGCAATGCAACACACGCCATCGAACTCTTTCTCATTGGTGAAACATTCTTTTCAATCTCAAATTTTTCAATTAATTTTTCTACTTTTTCTTTATCATTTTGAGAAACATTTCCAATAATCAAATTCTGATTTCCCGTAAAAATGAAATTACTCAATTTAAGATTGGCGACTTCCAATAAAAAAGCTTTTTGATAAGGTTTCACCACTCCGTGTTCTACAAAAAGTGTATAATACCATTTTTCATCTGCGCTTTGTTCCCAACCATAGCGGTCATTTCTTTCAGTAAATTGATAAGGTTTTGCTGGTTCTAATGTAAAGCCAATTCTCTTTTCTAATTCTTCTTTGAAACCTTCTACCGTCAATCTTTCGATGGTATATTTTAATCTAGACAACTTTCTATCCGCTCTGTTCCCGAAATCTCTTTGAATGGTTAAAACTTCATAAACCGCTTTCAATGTTTTTTCTTCGGTATCCAAAAATCCGAGTACATTTCCTAAACGTGGAAAAGTAGCTGTATTACCATGCGTAGCGCCCAAACCACCACCAACTACCAGATTAAAACCTTTCAATTCATCGTTTTCGATAATGGCAATCAATCCTAAATCGTTGGTAAACAAATCTACATCATTGCTTGGCGGAATTGCTACTGCAATTTTGAATTTTCTTGGTAAATATCGGTCTTCATACAAGGGATCAGCTTCGGCAGAACGTTCATAGATTTTTTCTCCGTCTATAAAAACTTCGTAATATGCTTTGGTCTTTGGCAAAAGTAATTTCGAAATTTTATCTGCATACTCGTGAACTTGATGATGAATGGGCGATAATTGCGGATGCGAACTGGCAATTACATTTCTATTCACGTCACCACAAGCTGCGATGGAATCTAGTTTTGCGATATTAAACGCTTGAATCGTAGGTCTGATTTGATGTTTCAAAATCCCGTGAAGTTGTACCGTTTGTCTAGTAGTAATTTTAAGCGTTCCTGTACCAAATTCTTCTGAAACTTGGTGTAATGCTTGCCATTGTTCCGCCGAAATTGCACCACCCGGAATTCTAAGACGAATCATAAAAGAATACAATTTGTCTAATTTTTTAGCGGCTCTTTCTGCTCTTTTATCACGGTCGTCTTGCACATACATTCCGTGGAATTTTACCAGTGCTTCATCGTCTGGACGTACATTTCCGGTGTGATTATCAAGTTCTATACTTTCTTTCAACGTACCTCTCAGTCCGTCGCTTTTCATTTTTATGTGTTCTATTGGAGATAATTTATCGCTCATAATTTAAAGTTTGAGGTGGTTTGAATTTGTTTGAAATAGTTTGATATTGTTTGATGATTTGCCATCTTCCGACTTCCATCTTCCAGCATCCAGCTTTAGTAAACATCTTTCAGGAATCTGCCTTGGTTTTCTATTTCTTCAAATATGGTTTTTGCTTGTTCTATGGATATATTTCGTTGGGTAGAAATTACTTCTACAATCGTGTTTTCTACATCTTTGCTCATTGGTTCTTTTTGTCCGCACAAGTAGATATAAGCTCCATTTTCAATCCAAGAATTAAATTCTTTTGCGCTTTCTTTAATTCTATCTTGTACATAGATTTTTCTTTCTTGGTCTCGTGAAAAAGCAGTGCTCAATTTGGTTAAAACTCCAGTACTTAGCCATTCCTGAATTTCGGTTTGGTAATAAAAATCAAGCGTAAAGTGCTGTTCACCAAAGAACAACCAGTTTTTACCTTCAGCTCCGTTAGCATCTCTTTCTGCTAAAAAGCTTCTGAAAGGAGCAATACCAGTACCTGGACCAATTAAAATAATATCTTTGTCATCTTCTGGTAATCTGAAATTTTCATTTTTATGAATGTAAAATTCAAATTCTTGATTTAGAGGAAAATCTGCAAAATATTGGGATGCAAAACCTGTTTTTTCTTCATCATTTGAATTGAATATATTAAGGTTTACCGTCAAATGAACTTCGCCATCGTGTGCTTCAGAAGATGAAGAAATAGAATACAATCTAGGCGCAACAGGCAACAAAATTTCGAGAATTTTTTGGAATGAGTTTGACTCTAATTTTGGAGTTGTAATGGTTTTTAAAACATCAATTAAATCCGCTTTTTCCCAAATATTTTCAATCTGTAAAATTTCTAAAATTGAATCTAAAGAACGCTTGTTTAATCCTTTAATATTTCTAATTTCTAACCAATCAAAAACTGTTTTTGTTTCATTTTTAATGGTTAATTCATCATTGCTATTTACTCCAAAATAATTGATAATGAATTCTATATCTTCTTTAGAATTTTTAGGAATAATTCCGAGTGCATCACCAGGTTGGTATGCAATTTCATCATCCGAAGTGATTTCTAAATGATATGTTTCTTTATTAGAACCTGTATCATTCAGCACAATTTTATGTTTGATAATGCCTTTGTAATTTTTTTTATGAGGAATATTCTGAACTGATTGAACAACCTTAGCCTCACTTTGAACCCCAGAAAATAAATTCTGCAAATCTTTTTGCCAAGTTTCTACTAAAGGATTAAAATCTACATCTGCTTTTACCAAAGGTAGCAATCTTTTGGCTCCTTTTTCTTCCAAAACTTCATCTAGAAGTCTTCCTGCTTCGCAAAAAAGAGGATAAGAACTATCTCCCAAACCAAAAACGGCATAAGAAAGCTGGTTTAAACCAATCGTTGTAGATTTTAATTTTTCATAAAAATCCTTTGCGTTCAGAGGAAATTCGCCTTCGCCTTGCGTGCTGATGATGAAAAGAATTAAAGTTTCTTTTTCTAATTTTTTTACATCAAACTGAAAAATATCTACCGACTTAGCATTGATTTTTTCTTTTTTAAAATTAGCCAAGAGTTTTGAAGCTACTTTTTTGGCGTTTCCAGTTTCGGTTCCGTAAACGATGAGAGGTTTTACATTGACCAAAGGAACAGAAGTATTTTCTATTTTAAGATTTCCTTCTGTAGATTTTGCAATATAGCCTGCCAAAAAGCCTTTAGAATAGATTAATTCTTCATAAGTGGCGTTGGAAACCAATTGTTGCAATAGGTTTTGTTTAGTATCAGATAGCATTTTGATAGTTTGTTTTGTGATTATCGAAATAAGAATTTCCAGATTTTTTTTCCTCGAGCCAAGCAAATTGATGGTGCAAATTCACCACATTTCCGATGATGATGAGTGTAGGAACGTATTCAAATTCTGGTAAAGATTGAGATTTAATCTCCTCGAAAGAGAAAACCTGCGTTTTTTGTTCTGGCGTAGTAGCTTGTTGAACCACCGCAATCGATTTAGAGCCTTCAATCCCGAATTCAATCAATTTTTGAGTAATATTTTCCAGTTTTTGTCCGCTCATATAAAACACCAAGGTATCTTCTGTAGTTGCCCAATCTTGCCACTGATGAAGGGTTACAAATTTGAAATCATACAATGTAAGAAACCTTACACCTCTAGAATATTCTCTGGCAGTAAGCGGAATACCTGTGTATGCGGCAGCTCCAAAAGCAGCAGAAACTCCGGGTATAATTTCGTAGGCAATTTGGTGTTTTTTCAAAATTTGAAGTTCATCCAAAATATTAGAAAAAAGGCTGGCATCACCACCTTTTAGGCGAAGAACCAATTTTCCTTGTTTGGCAAACTGCACCATCAAATCATTGATGTCTTTTTGAGGAGTCCAAATTCCTTTAGAGCATTGTTTTCCTACATAAACAATTTCTGCTTTTTCGGAAGCGTATTCTTTTATCAACTCTGGTGAAACCAATCTATCGGTAAGAATAACATCTGCTTTTTGGATGTATTTTAAAGCCTTCAAACTGATGAGTTCTGGATCGCCCGGTCCTGCACCTGCCAAAACTACTTTTCCTGTATTTTGAATTAAACTTTTCATAAATTTTGTATAAATTTTTGCATAAAATCTCCTCTGCCCTATCAAAAATGATATGGTAAAAATTTGATTTTCTGAAAGTTAAAGATTTGTAATTTCCTTCTAAGAAAAGAAGAAAATATTTTATGAAATCACTTTCCCTCCCTAAAAAAGAAAGGGAAAAATGATATATTTATTTAGAATAGTCCTTCAATAGACAGATAGCGTTCTCCTGTATCATAATTGAAAGTTAAAATCTGAGCACCATCTGGCAAAGTAGCCGCCTTTTTAGCAACCGCAGCTAAAGATGCACCTGTAGAAATCCCTACTAAAATTCCTTCTTTTTTCGCAATTTCTCTAGCGTATTCGAAAGCCTCGTCTTTACTTACTTGAATTACTTCGTCTATTAAATCTGAACGATAAACCTCTGGTACAAAACCTGCTCCTATACCTTGAATTGGGTGCGGACCTGGCGCTCCACCGCTTAAAACAGGAGACAATTCTGGTTCTACCGCGATAACTTTAAGATTTGGAAATTTTTCTTTCAAAACAGCTGCAACACCTGTAATGTGACCACCTGTACCAACACCAGTAATTATATAATCTAATCCGTCTGGAAAATCTGCAAGAATTTCTTGCGCCGTAGTTCTTTTGTGAACTTCTACGTTTGCCTGATTGCTAAATTGTGACGGCGACCAAGCGTTTGGTGTATTGGCAACCAATTCTGCGGCTCTTTCTATTGCCCCTTTCATTCCTTTTTCACGAGGAGTAAGATCAAATTCTGCTCCGTAGATTTCCATTAATTTTCTACGCTCTACACTCATAGATTCTGGCATTACCAAAATTACTTTGTATCCTTTAACCGCAGCTACTAAAGCCAAACCGATACCTGTATTACCAGAAGTTGGTTCTATAATTACGCTGTCTGGTTTTAATAATCCTTTTGCTTCTGCATCTTCAATCATTGCCAATGCGATACGGTCTTTGATGCTGTTTCCAGGATTGGTTCTTTCTAATTTGATGAAAACATTCTTATTGCCGTATAATTTATTGATTTTTACGACAGGCGTGTTTCCGATGGTTTCTAAAATGTTACTTGCTTTCATATTTTTTATTTTTCTATTTTTTTGAAATTTGGATTTTTATTTCATAGGGCTTCACCTTTTCAGGACTTGGATTTTATTATTTTTTATAAAAACATTAAAGCTCCTACCGTGTTAAAACTGGTTTCGTCTATTAAAATGGCACTTCCTGATTTTGGATTTTTCTCGAAAGTATCATAGAATAATGGTTGATTAGTTTTTAAGGTAACTTGTGCAATATCATTGAGTTGAACAGCATCTCCGTCTGTAAATTGCCATTGATTAACGTTCCATTTTCTATTGATTTGTTGAACTTTTACTCTCACATTTTTGAATCTGTGTTGAAGCAAATACGTTTTACCAACTTGTAGTGAAGCGTTGTCTAACCAAGAAATCCAAGTGTTGATTTGATTGTCTTCTTTTGGCAATTGATGGCTAAGAACTACAGTATCACCTCGGCTGATATCTATATCATTTTCGAAATGCAGTACTACATTATCACCAGCTACTACTTCCGAAACTTCTTTTAAATCTTTTTCTATTTTAACTAAAGTGGTTTCAATTTTAGCAGGCAAAATGGTTACTTTGTCTCCAACTTTATAACTTCCACTCAAAATTTGACCAGCATAACCTCTGTAATCGTGGTTGTCTTCGTCTTTTGGTCTAATTACCCATTGCACTTGGAATCTTGCTTCTAAATCTTCCGTACTGTCTAATTCTACAGATTCTAAAGTTTGAAGGATAGATTTTCCGTTGTACCAAGGTGTATTTTCAGAAGTTGTAACTACGTTATCTCCTACCAATGCACTTACTGGAATGTAGATAATTTCGTTGTAATTGAGTTCAGATTTTATGGCTTCGAAATCATTTTTAATTTGGTTAAAAACTTCTTCAGAATAATTCAATAAATCAATTTTATTGATGGCTATAATTGCTTTTTTAATTCCCATTAAAGAGCCAACGCTTGCGTGTCTTTTGGTTTGGTCTGTAATCCCATTTCTGGCATCTACCAAAACGATAATTAAATCTGAATTGGAAGCTCCTGTAATCATATTTCTAGTATATTGTTCGTGACCAGGTGCATCTGCAATAATGAATTTTCTTTTAGAAGTTGAGAAATATTTATAGGCTACATCTATGGTAATCCCTTGTTCACGTTCAGCACGAAGACCATCTGTAATTAAAGATAAATCTATATCTACTCCTTCTTGTTTAGTCTGTTTTTGCAAAACGCCTAATTGGTCTGTATGTATGCTGTCAGAATCATAGAGAAGTCTTCCGATTAAGGTACTTTTGCCATCATCTACATTTCCTGCGGTTATAAATCTTAATGTATTCATATTTTTATGAGTTTCGAATTTCGTGATACGAGTTTCGACTTAATTATTAATTTAAAATTTTAAATATTTGATATTAAAAATACCCTTGTTTTTTTCGGTCTTCCATCGCGGCTTCCGAAAGTTGGTCATCTAATCTGGTTTGTCCTCTTTCGCTGATTCTGGTTTGGATAATATCTTCAATAATATCATCAATAGTAGAAGCTTCAGAAGGAACAGCGGCGGTACACGTCATATCTCCTACTGTTCTGTATCTCACTTTTTCTATTACCACTTCGTCTCCTTCTTGAGGTTGAATAAACGCCGAAGTTGCTACCAATTTATCTTGAAATTTGATACATTCTCTATCGTGTGAGAAATACAAATTAGGCAATTCTATATTGTATTTTTTAATGTAATTCCAGATGTCTAGCTCTGTCCAATTGCTGATTGGGAAAACTCTTACATTATGTCCTTTTTGTACTTTTCCGTTGAGAATATTCCAAAGTTCTGGCCTTTGAAGTTTAGGATCCCAAGCACCAAAATCATCTCTTACAGAGAAAATTCTTTCTTTAGCTCTGGCTTTTTCCTCGTCTCTTCTTGCGCCACCAATACAAGCATCAAATTCATTCTCTTCGATAGTGTCTAAAAGAGTGTAAGTTTGCAGAGAATTTCTTGAAGGAAACCTACCACCAGTTTCTTTTAAATTATATTTTTTGATGCTGTCTTCTACATAACCTACCACCAATTTTTCGCCAATTTTCTGCACTAATTCATCTCTGAATTCCAAAGCCTCAGGGAAATTATGACCTGTGTCTATGTGTACCAAAGGAAAAGGAAATTTACCTGGACGAAACGCCTTCAAAGCTAAATGTACCAAAACGATGGAATCTTTACCTCCCGAGAAAAGCAAGGCAGGTTTTTCAAACTGTGCTGCTGTTTCTCTTAAAATATAAATTGCTTCGTTTTCTAATTGCTCTAAATAATCTACTGTATTGCTCATTTTAAATTTTTTCTGCATTTATTGATGTAAACCACATTCTTTTTTTGATTGATCTTCCCACCACCATCTTCCAGCTCGGAAATCTTCGCCTTCTTTTACAGCTCTGGTGCAAGGTGCGCAACCAATACTGATAAAACCTTTGTGATGAAGCGTATTATAAGGAACTCCTTTTTGCTGTAAATATGCTACCACTTCTTCAGTAGTCCAGTTCATTAAAGGATTGAATTTGTATAGCTGATGCCCTTCATCCCATTCTACCAATTTCATGGTTTGTCTGTTTTGCGATTGCTCTGCTCTAAGCCCTGTAATCCAAACATTTACACCTTTCAAAGCTCTACTTAAAGGTTGAACTTTTCTAATATTACAACATTCTTTTCTAAGTTCTACGCTGTTATAAAAACCATTAATTCCGTTTTCTGAAACATATTTTTCTATGTTGGCAGCATCTGGATAAAAAGGATTTATTTTATTTCCAAATTTTAGATTGGTTTTATCCCAAACTTCATAAGTTTCTGGGAAAAGTCTGCCAGTATCTAGTGTAAAAACCTCTATATTTTCTAGTTTATTACTGAAAATTTCGTTGGTTATTACTTGATCTTCTATTCCGAAGCTGGTAGAAAAAACAATTTTCCCTTTTAAATGATCGTTCAAGATTTTTAAATTTTCCTGAACTGAATTGTTCTCATTGAGTAATTTTAATACTTCTTCCATACTATTTTTTCAAAAAAAATGACCTCTTGAAACCAAGAAGCCAATATTTATTTATAATCACAATAATTTTATACTATAGACCATAAGAAATACGAGCTTCCAAAGAAACTTTACAGCAACAAACCATCATACACATAGCTGTGAAGTTGTATTTTGGATTATTAAAAGTAAAATCTTTTGTATTCATTTTGTTTCTAATTTCTAATTTCTTAATTTCTGTGTAAAATTACTAATTTTTAAAACAAAAAAGACTCCTTAATCATTAAAATTAAGGAGTCTTTCTTGAAAATATTTTTTGTTAAATCTATATCAATATAAGAAGTTCTCCTCTAGTGAAGAGAGCAACAACATACTGCGATATTTGATATAACTTGTTTCATTTTCGTGTTGCAAATATATAATTAATTTTAAACAAATCAATATTTTTTTTTAAAAATTTTACAATATCGCATCATTTCATTACCAAAAACACAAATTAGAACACCATAAAAAGACTCTGAAAGCGCTCTATTTAGAGGTAATTTCTCTTCATAATCTCCACATTTATAAGTTAAAATTTTCATCAAAAAAATTTACTTTTGATTTTATGATTAAACTCATATCTACTAAAAAGTGCCTTCTTAGAATTGTAAATTTGCAAAAATAAAGGTTGAAGATGGAAAAAACATTAGCTTTTGGTGAAAAAAATTATAATTATTACAGTGCTTATCTTAGAAATAAATATAATGGGCAAAAAGTATATAAAGTGATTGTAGATGCTGGTTTTACTTGCCCTAACCGAGACGGAAGCAAAGGTTACGGTGGTTGCGCCTATTGTAATACCGATTCTTTTACACCAGTTTCTAGAAATTTAGAAACTTTCAGAGAACAAATTTCTTACAGTATGGAACGTGCTGCCCAAAATTATGGTGCAGAAAAATTCATTATTTATTTTCAACCTAATACCAACACTTATGCTCCTGTAGAAGAATTGAAAATACTTTATGATGAAGCCCTGAAAATCAATCGTGAAAAAATTGTAGGACTATCTATTGGGACAAGACCAGATTGTATAGATGAAGAAAAAATTGCGCTTCTGGAAAGTTATAAAAAGCAAGGTCTAGAGGTAGATTTAGAAATGGGTATGGAATCTATTTATGATAAAACTTTGACAGAAATAAACAGAGGTTGTAGTCATCAAGAATTTATAGATGCTATGAAATTGCTAGAAAATTCAACACTAGATGTTTGCATACATACCATTTTGGGATTCCCAAATGAAACCAAAGAAATGATGCTGAAATACGCAGATGAACTCAACCGATTTTCTAAAATTAACTTTGTGAAATTCCATCATCTTCACATTGTGGAAGGTTCTATTTTAGGTGTTAAATACAAGAGAACTCCTTTTAAACTTTTTAGTCTAGAAGAATATACTGATTTACTTTGCGAAATTTTACCAAAGTTAAGACCAGATATTGTAATCCAAAGATTGTTTGGTTTATCAGATTTAGAAATGCTTATTGCCCCGAAATGGAATCTGAAAAAATCTCAAATTCAGCATTTTATAGATTCTGAAATCGAAAAACGAAATATCATACAAGGCAGCGAATACATAAAAAAAGAAGCACTTTTATAAGTACTTCTCTATAAAATTATTGTTCTATGCTTGCACTCATCCATTTTAGCCTGTTATAGCTTTTGATGACTTTCGCTTTTAGATTGATTAGTTTTTCCTGAGCATCTATCTTTTTATTTTCTCTAGAATTGATTAAGAAAATAGAGCTTTCACCATTTTCGAATCTGGTTTCTTCGGCTTTTAAAAGTTTTTGATAGTTGTTAAGATTTTGCACCGCCAAAAAAATTTGCTCATTATAATTTTCAATATCTTGCTGATAAGACACTGTTTTTATCATCAATTCATTTTCTTTCACTTTAATATCTTGTTGGTTCTGAAGTAATTTCAGTTTTGCTTGTTCGTAATCTGCTCTAGCTCCTCTTAGAAATACAGGAATTTCTAATTTTAAACCATATTGAAAATTATGATCAAACAAAGGCAACATCTGTGCGCTTTTATTTTCCTTGTTGAAAAACTGATAACTGAAGTCAATTTTGGGCAAAAAACTTTGCCATTTCAACTTCTTTTCGCTTTCTAAAATATTGTTTTTAAAAGCATAATATTTCAAAAATTGAGAATTAATAAGGTTTTCTTTATTCAATTTCTGAGCGAGAAACAAATAATCATTCGTAATCTCTGTGTTCATTTTTTCGGAAGGGAAAATGGGCGCTTTAATTTCATAAAACTCTAAATTATCTTGCCAAAGATACCATTGTAAATCTTGGGTGCTTTTCACAAAATTAAGATAGGCTTCTTTCTCTTGAATTTGAAAATTTTGCAACTGAGATTCTGCTTCTACCGTGTCTATTGCAGCTCTTTCGCCATAAGAAAACGTTTTCTTAATAAACTCGAAACGCTTTTTATTAAGTTCTACATTTTCTTTTTGGAGTTTTAGAATTTCGTAATTTTTCACCCATTCCCAATAGGTATTTTCTGCATCTAAAAGCAACTCATTGCTGAGAATAATTTGCTCTGCACGCGTCATTTTTTCCGCCAATTTTGCTTGGTCTAGCACAGCTCTTCTTTTATCATACCAAAGATTTTTTGCCAATGGAATGGTTACACCATAATTGTATAAACCGCCTTTGGTATCACTGATATTCAGTTTATCACCAGAGAGATAATTATAACCACCATTTATTTCAATTCCGTACCAAGTTGGGATACCCAATTCTACGTTTTTTTGAGTATAATAATGTAGATTATCAATATCTTTTTCACCAATTTTAGCAATCAAAACAGGATCGAAATTACCTCTAGCTTTGGTGATTTCAGCTTCAGCCATTTTGTTTTGTAATTGATACTTTTTGAGTATAGGATGGTAATTTTTAACAATATTCAAAAACTCATTTTTAGACAAAAGCAAAGAATCTTGTGCCTGTAAAAAAGAGGAAATAATTACCAAAAATGTTAAAAATATTTTACTTTTTCTTTTCATCTTTTCCATTTTTTACCACATAATAATCAGGTGGAAAACCATTAATATTTCGCCATATTTCGTACCAAATTGGCACATCATTTAGAATAGCAATTCCTTGCACACCAGTTCCCATCATAATTTTAGGAGGCCAAGGTTTATCATTTTTATCTTGAATTACCAATGCTTTAAACATTCCGTTTGCACTAATATTACTTTCTACCGCAATTATTTTTCCTTTAAAAGTGCCATAGCTGCTGGTAGGCCAACCTGAAAAAACAATCGCAGGAAAACCATCAAAAATACACGTTACAGATTGTCCTTCTTTAATCAAAGGTAAATCTACAGGTTTTATGTAAAATTCTACGGCATAATCTACTTTGGTTGGAACAATCATACCTATGCTTTCTCCATCTTTTAGAATTTCGCCAATTCCGGCTTTATTAATCTGGGTAACTTGCCCGTCTTGCGAAGCAATAATATAGTACAAGCCTTTTCGCATTTTATAGTTGGTAATCTGATTTTGAAGTTTTGCAATTTCTCCAGAATTTCCTTCTATCTGACCAAGTGCTTGGTAGCGATCTCCTTCTATTTTGCTAATTTTTTCTGTATATTCTTGTATCGCTGCATTTTGCTCAATTTGTGTATTGAGAATTTCTTGTCTGGTCTGCGCCACTTTATTCTCTGCCGAAGTTTTTTTAGCTAATGTATTTTGATAAGAAGCACTTCTTTGCTGGAATTGAGTAAGAGAAACCAAACCTTCATCGTACATTTTCTTTTGTCTGTTAAATTGATCTTCGCTTAGTTTCAGTTCGTTTTTAACTGCCATCAATTCTGCTTCTTCTGCTGCTAATTTATTATTCAACTGTCCAACTTTATTCTTTAACTGACTGATTTTCAAATCCAATGAACTATCTAATGCATTTAATTGAGAATTGGTAGTTTTTACCTTTGCAGAATAGTAATCGCCTACTCCTTTTTTGGCAGACATTTGTTGCTCTGTGCGCTCTACCAAAAGTGGATCAAAATATTCGTCTTTAATTTCGGAAATTTGAAGAATGGTATCTCCTTTTTTCACAAAATCACCATTTTTAACAAACCATTTTACAATTTTACCAGGAATAGGAGAATTAAGTTGCTGCGGTCGCTGCTCTTGATAGAGAGAACTCACGTTACCAGTAAGAGCTATATTTTGGGTCCAAGGTAGAAATAATCCCAAAATAAGAACAGCCATAGAAATCCAAAACCACTTTTTAACATTTGTTTTTTTGTGAATTAAATATATTTTATCTTCTGATTGATATTTCATTTTAAGAACTATTTTTTAGATTGAACACTTCCGTTTGATAAGTATAAATGATGGTCTGCCTGAGAAATAAACTCATCTTCTTTGGTTACCATTACAATATTTCTGTGAGTTGATATTTTTCGGAGATATTCCCAAATTTTAATTTTTAAACTTTCATTTAATCCTTCGAAAGGATCTTCCAAAATCAATAATCTTGTTTTGCCTAAAAAAGCTCTCAGTAAAAGAATCATTTTTTTGGAACTGAAAGAAAGTTGGCTGTCTGTCTCACTTATTTCGGTATAATATCCGTTACTAAAATATTCTGTAAAATTATCTACGCCTAATTCTTCCGCCGTTTTTGTAATATCTTCTGCGGTAACATCTGGATTAGAAATTTGTATATTTTGCATTACAGTACCTTTTATAACGCCTACATCATTAAGATAAATCCCAATTTGACTTCGAAAAATATTTTTATTAATGTTATTAAATGGCGTTTTATCATAGAGAATTTTACCTAGGGTAGGTTCATAAAATCCTGCTAAAAGGTTCATCAAAACACTTTTACCAGCTCCTAAACTTCCAGAAATGGCCGTAATAGAATTAGGTTTAATTTTGAAATTAACATCTGATAAAATCGGAAGAGAATCTCCTAATGAAACACCAACTTCTTTAAACTCAATTTCAAAACCATTTTGGGTATCTCTAAGGCTTATTTCCCCATTATTTTCTTCTGGTAAATCCAACACTTTTGATAATTTTACCATAGAAGTAATCATATCATAGTAGCTTTCTAAATTTTTGATTAGTTTTTCTACGGCAGACATAATCATAATTACTACAATTTCTGTTGCAATAAATGCCCCAATATTAAGTTGCTGATTGAGTAATAGATAAGTTGCAATCGCAAGCATTGTAAGGATGATTACAACCTTAAAAAATATAATGGTTTTGTATTGAAAATACAGCACTCTAAAATGCGAGGTTCTATGTTCTAAATATTCTTCTATCAAACTATCAGTCTCGTGAAGGTGCATTTGTGTAGCCGAATTATTTTTAAAAGTTTTTACCGAACCTGCTACGTCTTCTAACCAAGAGGCAACCGCATATTTTTTGTCACTTTCTTCTAAACTAGAAGCTATGCCTTGCTCCATTGTAATTCTGAATATAAAAACTACTCCTAGCAATACTATTAAACCAAAAATCAAAAACCAAGGATGATAAAATGACAACAATATAATCCCAAAAAATATTTGAATAATCGCCGTAGGTATCTCTAGTAAAATTTTTGAAATCCCTTTTTGCAAATTAGGCATATCAAAAAATCTATTTACCAATTCTGGCAAAAAATATTTATTGATTTTAGTAAGGTTAAGCTTTGGTAGTTTTTCTGCAAAAGCTATAGAATATTCTACAAAAATCTTCTGCTGAATTTTCTCAATAATCTGCATTACTTTTAGTCTAAAGAAGCCTACCAACCAAGTTCCTACAACCACCAAAGCAATAAGCAAATAAATAGAAGTTACCATAGTAGCTCCCATCGCGTAACTGATAATCGCCTGAATACCAAGTGGTAAACTCAATTGAACCAAACCACTGAAAATAGCATAAAAATAAATATTTCCTACATCTTTTCGCTCTTTGGTAATGTATTTAAAAAGTTTGAGACCTTGTTCTTTATAGTTTTTGTTTGCCATATTCTATGATTTTATTTTAAGACACTGAAAAGTAATTGATTCAAATAACTAAGTACATAAGCATTATGATGAGTCTTGTCTTGATTATCTGTCAACCTATTAAGATGTTCACTAAAAAACCTCTGACTATGAGATGTTTCTAATAAAGTGCTTGCCAATGAATTCGGGAATTCATAATCTGGCTGAAACTCTTTTATTATTTTCGAGATATAAAAACAATAATTTTTAAGAGGTGTATAAGCCAAATCATTATTAATTACATCTACTTCTTTTACCAAATACGCTTTACTACTTTCAGAAATAACAATCGCATTAAGGTAATCTAAATTAAAATCTAATAAGTTATCTTCTGGAATGAAGTTATAGGTTATAATCTCTAAAACCAATTCTAATTTTTCTCTAGAATTTTTTACGTTTGATAATCTCATCTTGGTCAGAAATTCCAAATACTGCCAATACCAACTCATAATGTAGAGTAGCAACTTATGTTTACTAGAAAAATACCTATAAATGGTAGCTTCTGTAGTATTAATTTCTTGCGCTAATTTCTTAAACGTAAACTGCTCAAAACCAATATTATAAATCAAATCAATCGATTTTGCTACAATTGCTTTACCTACAGTACTTCCTTCTGGATCTTTCAGAAAAAGAGACTGATTTACTTTAAATTTTAATTGAAATTCCATAGTATAAATTCTATAAACAAAAATAGCACCATTCTTAACAATAACTAAATTAATATTATCTATAATAGTTATATAATAAAATATAATAGTATTACTATTAACCAATGATAAAAAAAAGACTTCTCATTTCTGAGAAGTCCCACTAAAAATGTATCAAAATTGATTTTATTGAAGAGAAAACTTTAGTTTCGTTTTAATATCAGAAGAAGAATTACCAATAAGTGCTTCAAAATCTCCTGGTTCTGCTATCCAATCGTGTTTTACAGGATCAAAGAAACTCAATGCTGATTTATCTATAGTAATACTTACTTCTTTAGTTTCGCCAGGTTTTAAATTTACTTTTTCAAAACCTTTTAATTCTTTTGTTGGTCTTGGCAAAGAAGACTTCAAATCACTAATGTACAACTGCACTACCTCTGCTCCTTCTCTATTTCCTGTATTTTTTACAGAAACTGTAAAGGTAATTTTGTCATCTTTTGAAATTTTGGTTTTATCAGCTTTTACTTTTCCGAATTCAAAAGTGGTATAGCTTAAACCATGACCAAAGCTGAACAAAGGTTTTACATTTTTGGTATCGTGCCATCTGTAGCCTACAAAAATACCTTCGTTGTACTTAATATTAATTATATTATTTTTATCTGTTCCTTTACCAGCAGCCACTTCTTCTTTATTACCAGGGTATTCTCCCATGGCATGCGCTGCATTATCTTCTAACTTTACTGGGAAAGAAAAAGGTAATTTCCCCGAAGGATTGGCATCACCAGCTAAAATAGATGCTAAAGCATTACCAGCTTCTGAACCTAAATACCAAGTTTGCAAAATAGAAGGAACTTCTTTTACCCAAGGCATAGAAACAGCATTACCTGTTACTAAAACTACCGCTAAATTTTTATTAGCTTTAGCTAAAGAAGAAATCAATACATCTTGATTGTATGGCAAAGAAAGGCTTTTTCTATCTGCACCTTCACTATCTTGGAATTCACTTTTATTAAGACCACCTACAAAAACTACGAAATCTGCAGATTTGGCTACTTTTACCGCTTCATCTATTAATTCTTTTTCAGAACGATTGTCTTTAAGGTTTTGCCCTGTAACCACACCATTATATTCACCTCCTGGATCACCTACATAACCTCTTGCAAAGACAATTTCAGCATCTTTACCAAAACGTTTTTTGATTCCATCTAAAGGTAAGGTTTCATATTTTACCTTCAGCGAAGAACTACCACCACCTACAGTCATCATTTTAACAGCATTCTCACCAATTACAGCAATTTTTTTGGTTTTATTAAGGTCAATTGGTAAAGTCCCGTTTTGATTTTGGAGCAAAACAATACCTTCTTCTCCTATTTTTCTAGCTGCTTCTACATGCTCTGCCGAAGCTACAGAACCCAAAGGTCTGTTTTTATTTAAAGTAGTATGGAAAGCAAGTCTCAATAATCTTCTCACTTTATCATCTAGTTCAGCAGTTCCTACTTTGCCTGAAAGAATCATTTCTTTATAAGGATTAGCTAAATAATAATTATCATAAGCATTTTTAGTTCCAGCTGCTAAACCATCAGTCCAAGTTCCGAATTCTAAATCCAATCCATTAAAAATAGCTTGTTTGGTATCTGTAGCAGCACCCCAATCTGAAATTACCACACCTTTATAGCCCCATTCTTTTTTCAGGATATCATTAATTAAATATTGATTATGAGTAGCATATTGCCCCTTGTACAAATCATAAGCTCCCATTATAGACCAACTATCTCCTTCTTGCACCGCTGCTTTAAAAGCAGGAAGATAAATTTCGTATAAAGCTCTGTCATCTATAATTACATTACTTGTATGTCTGTACATTTCTTGATTGTTGAGTGCATAATGTTTAACACATGCAGCTACACCATTAGACTGTAAACCTTTGATATAAGGAACCACCATCTGAGAAGTCAAAAATGGATCTTCGCCCATATATTCAAAATTTCTTCCATTAAGCGGGGTTCTATAAATATTTACACCAGGCCCCAATAAAATATCTTTTCTTCTGTAACGAGCTTCTTCACCAAGAGAAACACCATAAATTTTAGACATATTTCGGTTCCAAGTAGCAGAAAGTGCGGTAAGTGCAGGATATGCAATAATAGAATCATTAGTCCATCCTGCTTGATCCCATTCATCCCATTTTACTTCTGGGCGTACACCGTGAGGACCATCTGTAGTCCAAAATTCAGGAATTCCTAATCTGGGAACACCTGGCGAACTGAACTTTGATTGCGCATGAATCATGGCAATTTTTTCGTCTAAAGTCATCTTAGAAAGTGCATTTTCTACACGTTCTTCTATAGGTTTAGAATCATCTAAATAAATTGGTTTTGCTTGCTGAGCATTGCTCATTGCAGAAAAAGCAAACATAGCTATGTATATTATTCTACGGTACATCTTTGATTAAAATTTAAAAGATTGGTACAAATATACAAATTTATTGTCTCAAAATGAGATTTTATATATTTTATTCAAAAAAAATCCTATTCCATCATAAGAACAGGATATAATTTATTTTAAATCAATGAGATAATCGTCTTTCAAAACAAGAACTCCTTCTTCTATTTTTTCTGGATGTTCTATAAAACCTTTCAATTTTGAAGTTTTTCCTTTTACAATTAAATCTTGAATTTGTTTCTCCGAAAGTTTCTTACCAAAAATCTGAAAAGGAACTTTAAACCCGCATTCTTTGAATTCTTTACAACCAATGGCAGTTTTTCCTTTTATTAAATGATGAATTTTACATTTTGGGCAAGTAATTTCTTCCCAAACCATTTCAGATTTTTTAGGTTCCTTTTTCTCTTTAGATTCAGTTTTTATGGGTTTTTCTTCTTTCCAAGAAATTGCTTTTCCTTTGCTGTCAATTACTTTTTTGGTGAGTTGTGTTACCATTTCTATCAACTCATCTTTGAAATGTTGCGCTTCATATTCGCCTTTTTCTATTTTTCGGAGTTTTTGTTCCCATTCTCCAGTTAGTTCTGCACTTTTTAACAATTCATCTTCGATAGTGTCTATTAAATCAATTCCTGTTTGCGTAGCAATTAGATTTTTACGTTTTTTCTCGATGTATTTTCGTTTAAAAAGCGTTTCAATAATATTGGCTCTTGTAGAAGGTCTTCCGATGCCGTTATTTTTTAAAAGTTCGCGCAATTCTTCGTCTTCTACTTGTTTTCCTGCAGTTTCCATCGCTCTTAGAAGTGTAGCCTCAGTGTAAGGTTTTGGCGGAGAAGTTCTTCCCTGATGAATGAAAGGTTCGTGTTCTCCTTTTTCGCCAACTTTAAATTCTGGAATCAATTGTTCTTCGTCTTTCTCCTCTTTTTCGTCTTTTTCGGCATTATTTTTAGAATCTTTGGCATAAACAGCACGCCAACCTGGTTCTAAAATTTGTTTACCCGAAGCTTTGAAATTGATGATTCCTACTTGTCCTTCAACCAATGTATTAGAAATTTTACATTCTGGATAAAAAACCGCAATAAAACGTTTTGCCACCAAATCATAAATTAGCTTTTCTTCTCTACTTAGAGTAGAAGTTGGCGGAATTTCGGTAGGAATTATGGCGTGATGATCTGTTACCTTCGTATCATCAAAAACCGTTTTGGACTTTGGAATTGACGCTTCTAAAAGAGGAGCAATTAAGTCTGAATAAAAATTCATACTTCTCAAAATTCCCGAAATTTTAGGATATAAATTTTCCGAAAGGTAAG
Organism: Flavobacteriales bacterium UBA1937; assembly: GCA_002337005.1. Taxonomy (GTDB): domain Bacteria; phylum Bacteroidota; class Bacteroidia; order Flavobacteriales; family Weeksellaceae; genus Cloacibacterium. Next base: position 24,016 of record DDFD01000053.1, read on the forward strand.
TAGTATCTACTCTAGGATAAGTGGTGTGTTTTTTCTCGTAAAGACTTTGAATATAATTAAGAGTATTCTCCGCTGAAAATCCGTATTTTTTGTTGGCTTCCACCTGAAGTCCCGTTAAATCAAACAATCTAGGATTTTTTTCTTTTCCTTCCTTAATTTCAAAAGAAATGATTTCAAATAAATTTTGTTGGAGATAATCCAAACCTTTTTCTGCTCTTTCAACCGATTTCAATCTGTCTATTGTAGCGTTGAAAACGACTTCTCTATACTTGGTTTTCAACTCCCAATAATCTTCTTGCACGAAAGCATCTATTTCTTTTTGGCGTTTTACCAGCATCGCCAAAGTTGGAGTTTGCACTCTTCCGATAGATAAAACCGCTTTATTTCCTCCAAATTTTTTAGTAAAAAGTCGGGTTGCATTAATTCCTAAAAGCCAATCTCCGATTGCTCTTGCATTTCCTGCTAAATAAAGATTTTTATAATCTTCGGCAGATTTTAGATTTTCAAAACCTTCTTTTATGGCATCTTCCGTCAAAGAAGAAATCCAGAGTCTTTTTACAGGTTTATCACACTTCGCTTTTTGTAAAACCCACCTTTGAATCAGTTCTCCTTCTTGTCCGGCATCACCACAATTAATCACCTCATCACACTCTTTCACCAAACTTTCAATGACTTTGAATTGTCTTTCTACTCCGTTATTATTGATGAGTTTAATTCCAAAATTTTTAGGAATAATAGGCAATAAGAAGAGATTCCACGCTTTGTATTCTGGTGCATAATCGTGTGGTTCTTTTAGAGTACAAAGATGTCCGAAAGTCCACGTTACACAATAACCATTGCCTTCCATATAGCCATTTTTGGGAGAGGTAGCTCCCAAAACTTTAGCAATATCTCTTGCTACACTTGGTTTTTCTGCAATACAAAGTTTCATGATAAAAATTAAAGGGATGCAAAATTGCAATTTTTTTATCTTAAAAAAGAAATAATCTCTTAAAAAAAAAGATTCTCAAAAAAAGAGAATCTTAAGAAATTGGTGGAGAATACGGGGATCGAACCCGTCACCTTTAGACTGCCAGTCTAACGCTCTAGCCAGATGAGCTAATTCCCCAAAACATCAATTATTTTTCGATTGTAAATAAGCATCTATAATTTCAAATGCCTTTTGCTCATCGTGAATATTTACTTCTAATTTTAATGCGGTAGCAGTAGGCGTAGAAAGTATAGAATTAAGATATTTATTGCTTATAGAACAAGCAATACCAGCATCTTCTAACTTTTTTTTAATGATTTGAATTTGTACCATTTCATCTGCCTCAAAAACAGAAACTCTAGGTGATTGTGCTCCCATATTTCGAAATTATGGGATAAAATTAATAAAAATTATCTTAATTTCAGCAATTATTGAGATGAATATTTTGTTTTGTACCTATTATAAAGTTCTTTTTGTTGATTATGAAGATTAATCTTTCTACCATCTATATAAGCTTCTGTGATTTGATTGGTCAATTGGTCTAGCGCATCTCCTTCTGAGATAAATAAGGTAGCACTTTTACCAACTTCTAAACTCCCAAATCTATTTTCTATGCCTAAAATTTTAGCCAAATTATAAGAAATACTTTGCAATGCTTTTTCTTTTTCTACACCATAAGCTGCGGTAGTTCCTGCTAAAAAAGGTAAATTTCTAGAATCTTGATACTCGTGATCACCACTATAATCTAAACCATATAGAATTCCTTTATCAGCAACCATTTTCGCAAATTGATAAGGTAATCTTGGTGACATAGAATTACCCAAAGGTAAAGAGTGAACCCTGGTAATAATTAAAGGGAAACTGCTTTTTTTAATTTCGTCTAAGACAGGCACTAACGCTGCATCTCCTATTAAAACTATGTTTTTGAGTTCTAAATCTTGTGCAAATTTTATTACTTCTAAAGCTTCATTAGCGCTAGAAACTTCTACAAAAAGTTTAGTTTTGTCAAAAACAGGTTTTATAGCTTCTAGTTTATAATCTTTAACTGTTGATTTCTGATAAGCTTTGGCTCTGGTAAATAAATTTTTAATTTCATCTAATTTTTTGGCTCTCATTTCTTTTCTTTCCGCGTCCCTTTTTTCATCAAAAAAACGAGTAGAAATGGTAGGCCAAGACATATGTAAAACATTATCTTTTTCCTCTACAGCGTCTTCCCAGTTCCAGCCATCTAAGTTCATTATAGAAGAAGTACAAGAAATTGTTCCGCTTTTAAGAACCGGTTGCGTAAGCAAAACGCCATTGGTTCTAACCGTAGGAATTACGTGGCTGTCTGTATTAAAAGATATTAAAGAACGTACTTCAGGGGTAATATCATTGGCCTCTTGTGTATCATCTGTAGCTCTGGTTGCTTCAATTTCTACCAAACCAAGCGTATTATTTACCAAAATAAATCCCGGATAAACGTGTTTATTCTGAGCATTGACAACCTCAGCATTAGAAGGAATAGCTCCATTGATCTGAGTGATTTTTCCGTTTTCAAAAACGATACTTGCATTTTGTAAAACATTACCTGTACCTGTATGAATGGTAGCATTGGTAATGGCGACAGGATTTTTCTGAGCTGGTGCTGGTGCAGGTCTTTGCGCCAATCCAAAAACTGAAATTCCTAAAAATATAATGGTTTTAAACTTTTTCATTTTCTAAAAAATTAATGGGTATGATTTTCAGATTCTTCTAAAGTATCGCAATGATACTGTTTTGGCTCTTCTTTTTTCATAGGTTGAGTATTCCCTTTTTTGGTATCGTCTGAGAAAAGCATTTTTTGTACAATTCTGTTTTTTTCTGCTTTTATCTTCTCGTCTTTTAGAATTTGCTCTTTCGCATCAAAAAGCAATTTACCATCTACAAAAGTTTTATTTACCGTAGCATATATACTTAGAGGATTATCTGTCCAAAGTACCAAATCTGCATCTTTCCCCACTTCTATACTCCCTATTCTATTATCAATTTTCAACATTTTAGCAGGATTTAATGTGACCGTTTTCCAAGCATCTTCTTGAGAAACATTGCCATATTTTACCAATTTACCAGCTTCTTGGTTTAGTCTTCTTGCCATTTCTGCATCATCAGAATTAATGGCGGTATTTACACCAGCTTGTAAAAGTAATGCAGCATTATAAGGAATGGCTTCTCTCACCTCTTCTTTGTATGCCCACCAATCTGCAAATGTAGAAGCATTAGCACCGTGTTTTTTCATAATATCTGCCACTTTATATCCCTCTAAAATATGGGTGAAAGTATTCACTCTGAAACCAAATTTCTCCGCAATTTTCATAAACATATTGATCTCACTTTGAACATAAGAATGACACGTAATAAAACGTTGAGATTTCAAGATTTCTAAATGAGTTTCTAAACGAAGGTCTTTTCTATAATTTTTATTGCTGGCTTTTTCTTTTTCGTATTCTAAAGCTCTGGTAAACCAAAAATCATAAGCTTGTTCTACTCCACCTCTAGACTGAGGAAAACGATTAGGATTATCTCCCCAATTGCTCTGTTTTACGTTTTCACCAAGCGCAAATTTTATAAATTTCGGAGCATTAGGGAATTTCATTCCGTCAGCATTTTCTCCCCAAGCAAATTTCACGATAGAAGATTGACCACCAATTGGATTAGCAGAACCGTGCAATTGCTGAGCAGAAGTTACACCACCAGAAAGTTGACGATAGAAATTGACATCATCAGGATTTAAAACATCTTCCATTCTTACTTCGGCAGACGAATTGCTTCCTGCTTCGTTTACACCTCTTGTTAAACCAATATGTGTGTGTTCGTCTAGAATTCCGTTGGTTAAATGGAGATTGGTTCCGTCAATTTCCTCGGCACTTCCTTTAGCTAAATTAGTACCTACTTCTACAATTTTTCCTTTAGAAATTTTTACATCATAGTTTTTTACAATTCCTTTGCTGGTATTTGTCCAAACGGTCGCATTTTTAATGAGATAATCTTTTTGTATAGGCAAAGTTTCGTTACCAAAAGCGGCAAAAGGATACCAAATTTTTCCTATTTCTGAAGGTTTTTTATCCTCTTCTTTTTTATCCTCTTTTGCTAATTCTTTCACAAAAGAAATAGTGTAAGGTACTTCTTTGCCTTCTTTATTTAGAGCAAAACCTTGTTTATTTTTAAAGTCTGAAATTTGACTAAGAATTCTGTAATTCTGAACGCTATCTTTTGGTAAAACCAATTCCAAAGCCATTTTATAATCCGTGAAATTCAGTTTTGCTTTTCCGTCTTTTTTATCTTTAGAAACTGAGGCTTCAGGTTTATTGATTTTTCCTTTAATTTTTAAATCATAAGTTTGATTATTGATATTCAAAGAATATTCGCCTCTTACATCTACCTCAGGAATTTTATTCACTACAAAACTTTTTCCGTTCACCCAGTTTTCATAAAGCATTGCATCTTTATTGAAAAGGTCTTCAGAAAAAATCACAAAATTGGCAATAGAACCTTTTCTAAGATTTCCTAAAGTATTTTCTACCTTAAAATTTTTAGCAGGTCTATCGGTAAGTGCTGCAAGAATTTCTTCTTTAGACAAACCATTTTTATACAATTCTCTTAATTTCGAAAAGAAGGTAGATTTGTCTTTTAATTTATTCATTGTAAAAGAAAACGGTACACCTTCTTTAGAAAGATAAACCGCATTGTAAGGTGCCATTTCCCAATGCTTAAGCACTGCAACATCTGCTGCATCTACATCTAGCGCGTCATTTATTTGATATGCTTTCGGATATTCTAAAGGCAAAATTAGATTTCCGTTGGTTGCTTTTATTTCTTTTGCTCTTTGATATTCATTACCAGAACCTAAAAAAGTGAACTGAAAACCAGCTTCGTCGCCTATTTTATCAGCTCTCAAAACATCCCATTTTTCAGAAGTTTCTATAATGGTTGGCAATTTTTTATATTTATTAAAAGCTTCTAAATTCAGATTTTTTTGTTCTAAATTACCACCTTTTTCATACCAATCTGCATCTAAATAAGTTTGTCTTAGCAAAGCAATAGAACCAGTGAGAGAAGTTGGATAAGACTGTTTAGAACTCCCTTTATCAAAAGAAAGAAGAAAAGCTGCGTCTTCTTTCACAATTTTATCCGAAGGTTTACCTTGTCCTAAAGTCACCAAAACCGCAGAACCACGCACAATTCCGTCTTGGTTGAAGGCTAAAGCAGCACCAAAACCTTGAGACAAATATTCTTCGTAGTTTTTAGATTGATTGGTAAAGGTATCCGCAGCTCTAGTATAAGATTTCACCGCATCATTATAAGCCGCAAAAGAAGCGGTATTGGGCAGATAAATGCTTCCACTGTTATATTCTTTGTTTTCAGATTTTTCTACACCAATATTGGTATAAGAATCTATGAACGAAGGATATACATACGCTCCTTTACCATCAATAATTACTGCATTTTTAGGGATAGAAACTTTTCCAGATTCTAAGATTTTACCATTTTGAACCACTAAAACAGCATCATTAATCACTGTTTTATAATCTTGATAAAGAGTAATGTTTTTAATTACGTATAGGCTATGGTCTTTGGTGGTGGTATCATTTTGCCAATACCCAACTTGAGCAAAAAAAATTCCCGAAAAAACCAATCCTAAAGAAATAAAGAATTTCTTCATATACTTTTCATTTATTTTTTATAATTAAGGCTAAAATAATAATTTTATTCTAATAACCTTATATTTTTGAGGGTAATTCAAAAAAGAAAGCCGAATTTTATCAATAAAATCCGACTTTCGTAAAAATAATCCTAATAATTATATCTGTACAATTTTTTCTATTTTTTCTAAAGCATATTGTAAATCTTCTTGTGTAACGTTTAGATGAGGGCGGAATCTCAATGAGCGGTCACCACAAATTAGAATAATCACATTTTCTTCATACAATTTTTCTTGAAACTCTTTTCTAATCTCGCCAGTTGGTAAGTCAAATGCACACATTAATCCTTTTCCTCTTGTATTTGAAATTAACTGAGGATATTTTTCTTGAAGTTTTTGTAAACCACTTAATAGAAATTCGCCTTGTTTTTGCACATTTTCGAGTAAATTTTCTTTTTCAATGATTTCTAAAACCAATTGAAACCTCAGCATATCAATAAAATTTCCACCGAAAGTAGAATTAATTCTAGAACTTTCCGCAAAAACATGATGTTCTACTTGATCTAATTTTTCTTTATTCGCCAAAATTCCACAAACTTGTGTTTTCTTGCCAAAAGAAATCACATCTGGTACTACGCTGAAATTCTGAAAAGCCCACATTTTACCTGTAATTCCGATACCAGTTTGAACTTCATCAAAAATCAGAAGAATATCATTTTCATCACAGATTTTTCTTAATTCTATAAAAAATTCATCACGGAAATGATTATCACCACCTTCCGCTTGAATCACCTCAATAATGATGCACGAAACTTTATCAGGATTCATTAAAATGGCTTGTTCTATCTCTACTAAAGCCAATTGTTCGTTTTTGATGGTTTCTTGTAAATTTTCTTCCGTAATAGGGAAATGTAATTTCGGATTGATGATTCTAGGCCAATCAAAAAGTGGAAAATATTGATATTTTCTTGGGTCTGAAGTATTGGTTAAGCTCAAGGTATAACCACTTCTTCCATGGAAAGCTTGTTTGAAATGAATCGCCATAGAACCTTCAGTTTTACTTCCTTTTTGCCAATTTTTTCTAGTTTTCCAATCGAAGGCCGTTTTCAAGGCATTTTCTACTGCAAGAGCACCTCCTTCTACAAAAAAACAATACGGCAATTCTTTAGGAATCGCAACTCTACCAAAAGTTTCTACAAAATCTGCAAATTCTTGCAAATACACATCTGACATAGTAGGTTTATAAACTGCCATTTTTCCTAACCAAGCAGATTTTTCTAGAATATAAGGATGATTATAACCAACCGAAGCCGAACCAAACATAGAAAACATATCCAGAAATTTATTGCCCGATAATCGATCTACAATCCAAGAACCTTGTGATTTTTCGTAATCCATCACGAAATCAAAACCATCTGCTAAAAGATGTTTCCCTAGAGTTTCTTTTACTTTGTTGCCAGTAATTTCGTGGCTTAATTCTATTGTTTTGTTCATATTTTTAAGATTTAAGAGCCAAGAACCAAGAGTCAAGATTCTAGATTTCTGACTATTTATTTAAGATTATTTTTGAAACTGTAAATCATTTTTTGAATTTCAACTAAATCATTTATTAATTCATCTACTTTTTCATAATTTAACATATTCAATTCTTTCATAAGTATTAATTGTGTTTGTAATTCAAAAGCAGAGCCTAGAGAAATTGCAAGAAAATGAGAAAATTCTTTGTTACTATTTCTTCCAGAGCCTTCTGCAATATTAGACGGAATAGAAACAGAAGCCCTTTTAATTTGAGAAATCAGACCATATTTTTCATCTGAAGAAATTTCTGTAGTAGCTAGATAAACCTTTTTAGCTAATTCAATAGATTTTTTCCAAAAAATTAATTTTTCAAAATTATGCATATCCCTTTCTGTTTTTATCTTGGCTCTTGATTCTCGGCTCTTGATTCTTTGCTCCTTTTACAAATCAAACTTAATTCCTTGTGCTAAAGGTAAATTTGTGGTGTAATTAATCGTGTTGGTTTGTCTTCGCATATAGACTTTCCAAGCGTCACTTCCAGATTCTCTTCCGCCGCCAGTTTCTTTTTCTCCACCGAAAGCACCACCAATTTCAGCACCAGAAGTTCCGATGTTTACATTGGCAATTCCGCAATCTGAACCAGCGTGAGAAAGGAATTTTTCGGCTTCTCTTAAATTATTGGTCATAATTGCAGAAGATAAACCTTGCACTACTCCATTCTGAATTTCGATGGCATTTTCTACGTCTCCAGAATATTTTAATAAATATAAAATCGGTGCAAATGTTTCGTGTTGTACTATTTCAAAATGATTTTCTGCTTCTGCAATGGCTGGTTTTACGTAACAACCACTTTCGTAGCCTTTTCCTTTTAGAACGCCACCTTTTACTAGAAGTTTTCCGCCTTCTGCTTCTACTTTTTCTAGAGCATTTTCGTACATTTTTACAGCACCTTTGTCGATAAGAGGACCAACGTGATTACTCTCGTCAAGAGGATTTCCTATTTTTAATTGTCCGTAAGCTGCAACCAGAGAGTCTTTCACTTTATCATACATACTTTCGTGGATAATTAATCTTCTGGTAGAAGTACAACGTTGACCAGCAGTTCCTACCGCTCCGAAAACCGCACCAATAACCGTCATTTTAATATCTGCATCAGGAGTTACGATAATCGCATTGTTACCGCCTAATTCAAGCAAAGATTTCCCTAATCTTGCCGCTACATTTTGGGCAACAATTTTCCCCATTCTGGTAGAACCCGTAGCAGAAATAAGAGGAATTCTGGTATCTTTTGCCATTAAATCGCCAATTTCGGCATCTCCAATTACTAAATTTGATATTCCTTGAGGTAAATTATTTTCTTTAAGAACTTCTATAATAATATTTTGACAAGCAATTCCGCACAATGGCGCTTTTTCTGAAGGTTTCCACACGCAAACATCTCCACAAATCCAAGCTAAAGCAGTGTTCCAACTCCAAACTGCTACTGGAAAATTGAAGGCTGAAATAATACCTACAATTCCTAAAGGGTGATATTGTTCGTACATTCTATGTCCGAATCTTTCGGAATGCATCGTAAAACCGTGCAACTGACGAGACAAACCCACCGCAAAATCACAGATATCAATCATTTCCTGAACTTCGCCCAAACCTTCTTGTAAAGATTTTCCCATTTCATAGGAAACCAATTTTCCTAAATCTTCTTTATGTTTTCTTAATTTATCCCCAAATTGTCTTACGATTTCTCCACGTTTTGGAGCAGGCATTAATCTAAATTCTTTGAAGGCTTTTTCGGCTTCGGAAATTACTTTTTCATAATCTTTTTTAGATGAAGAAGTTACTTTAGCGATTAATTTACCATCAACTGGTGAATAACTTTCGATTACATTACCAGAAGCGAACCATTTTCCGCCATTAGAAGTGCCTTTGTTTTCGGATTTTATTCCTAAATTTTTTAAAGTTTTTTCAATCCCGAAATCTTTATTTTTTTTTGCCATTTTTTTGAATTTGTTCTTTCGTAAATATAAATATTATTAGCTGAATCCTATGAAAAAATGCAAAAATTACTTTAAATAAAATTCTTTTTACTGATTTAGTTTAAAATTTTAATTAGAATTATTTGAAAAAGACAAAAACTAAAAATAAAATATCTACAATAAACATTAAACTCTCTTAACATATCAATGATTTTCGGGATTAAAATAATACATTTGCATAAAAATTACTTCCGAATAATTCTGAAATGACAAAACACGAAATTGTATTAATGAGCATCACTGGTGAAGATAAACCTGGTGTAACTTCTTCTCTTACAGAAATTTTAAGTAAACATAACGCGACTATTTTAGACATTGGGCAGGCCAATATTCATCAATCATTATCATTAGGTATTCTTTTCCGGCTAGATCCAGATATGCAAGGTAATATTTTGAAAGATCTACTTTTCAAATCTTATGAACTGGGCGTAAATGCAAAGTTTACCCCTATCAAAAGAGAGGAATATGATGCTTGGGTTTCGAGACAAGGAAAAGAAAGTTTCGTGATTACACTTCTCGGACAAAAAATAGAGGCCAATCAACTCTCGCAAGTAACGCAAGTTATTGCAGAGCAAGGTTTGAATATTGACACCATAAAACGTTTGACTGGTAGAATACCGCTAGATAACGACAATGATTCTGATGATAGGTCATGTATAGAACTTTCGGTAAGAGGTACGCCACAGAATTTGAATTTAATTCACGAGAAATTTGTGAATTTAAGTGGAGAATTAGACATTGATATTTCTTTCCAAAAAGATAATATTTACCGTAGAAATCGCCGTTTAATTTGTTTTGACATGGATTCTACTTTGATTAAAACCGAAGTAATAGACGAACTGGCTGATAGAGCTGGCGTAGGCGAAGAAGTGCGTGGCATTACAGAAGCTGCGATGCGTGGTGAACTAGATTTTAATGAAAGTTTCAAAAAAAGAGTTTCTCTTTTAAAAGGTCTAGACGAATCTGTAATGCAAGAAATTGCAGACAATTTACCTATAATGGATGGTGCAGATAGATTAATGCATACGCTAAAAAAATGTGGTTATAAAATCGCGATACTTTCTGGTGGTTTTACTTATTTCGGGAATTATCTTAAAAAACGATTTGGTGCAGATTATTTGTACGCTAACGAACTCGAAATTATTGACGGAAAACTTACTGGAAAACATTTAGGAGATATTGTTGACGGAAAAAGAAAAGCAGAATTACTGAAATTTTTGGCACAAGTAGAAAAAATAGAACTAGACCAAGTAATTGCTGTAGGAGATGGAGCCAATGATTTACCCATGCTCAACATAGCAGGTCTTGGAATAGCCTTCCATGCAAAGCCAAAAGTAAAAGAAAATGCCAGACAATCGATATCATCTATTGGTCTAGATGGTGTATTATACTTTTTAGGCTTTAGAGATAGACACATTAATGAAGAATTTTAAACAATTGTTTTATAGATATAATAAATCGAGATTATTTTATCCTAAAACATTTATTCTATACTTTTGTAGAAAATTAGAGATAAGTGGAGAATAAGGAAGAAGAAAAATTACCAAAATGGAAATCTATCTTAAAAAGATATGGCTGGATTGGTATTTTGTTTTTCTCTGTTAAAGGTACAATTTCACTTATCGCTATAATCTGGGGAGCAAATGCTCTAAAAGGTTGTATGTAAAATTTAACTTGATTATCAACTCATTATATTTTGTTTATTATTTTGTTTTAACTTTCGATTAAAATACTAATCATACCAAAAGAAACCACAAACAAAATATTAATATGAAAAATTTAGTTTTAAGTTTTGCAATTCTGACATCAGTATTAAGTTTTGCACAACAAAGAGAAGATAGAAATCTAAGAGGCGAAAGAAAAAGAGTAGCACAAGGTATAAAATCTGGAGAAATAAAACCAAGAGAAGCGGTTGCTATTGAAAAACAAGCCCAAGATGTAAAACAAGCAAAAAGAGCTGCTGCTGCAGATGGTCAAATCACTGTAAAAGAAAGAGCAAAAATTGCAAGACAAGACAAACAGCTAGATAGAACTATCTATAGAAAGAAACACAATTGATGATTACTATATTTTTACTTAACACAAAATTGGAGAGGAATTTATTCTTCTCCTTTTTTTATGTAAATTTACTAAAGTATAAATCTCACCTAACATGAAAAGCAAATTTCTAATTATTTTAATTGTCATTTTCGGAACAATAATGATTAATGCTCAGGAAAATTTACCTAAAGTTATCTCTGGCAAAGTAGAAAGAATAGAAAATTTCTCATCAAAATATGTAACCGCGAGAAATATAGATATCTGGTTACCAGAAAATTACTCAACCAAGACAAAATATGCCGTTTTGTATATGCAAGATGGTCAAATGCTCTACGATCCAGAAATGAGTTGGAACAAACAAGCTTGGAATGCTGATGATATAGCTTCAGAACTTATAAAATCTGAAAAAACCAAACCCTTTATTATCGTAGGAATCTGGAATGGCGGTGAAACAAGACACTCTGATTATTTTCCTCAAAAACCTTTTGAAAAACTTAATCAAAAAGATAAAGATACTGTTATTGCTCAATTACAAAAATCTGGAAGAACCAAAGATGTTTTTCAACCAAAATCAGATAATTACCTTAGATTCTTAGTAGAAGAATTAAAGCCTTTTATTGATAAAAAATATTCTGTTTTAAAGGATCAAAAAAATACATTGATTGCAGGTAGTAGTATGGGTGGATTAATTTCTATGTATGCCATTTGTGAATATCCAAAAATTTTCGGGGGAGCTGCTTGTCTCTCTACGCATTGGCCAGGAACATTTACCTTAGATAATAATCCTATTCCGAACTCATTTTTGAATTACTTAAAAAACAATCTCCCCGACCCCAAAAATCATAAAATCTATTTTGATACGGGCGACCAAACTTTAGATGCTTTGTATCCTGAAATTCAAAAAAAGGCAGATGTTATTATGAAAGAAAAAGGATATAATTCTAAAAATTGGAAAACAGGATACTTCCTTGGAGAAAGTCACACTGAAACCTCTTGGAACAAAAGATTACATATTCCTTTAGAATTTTTGTTGAAAAAAAGATTAAAATAAAATCGCTTTTTCTAGTTCAAGTAGTTTTTGTTTTCGCCAAATTCCGCCACCATAACCTGTAAGATTGCCATCGCTACCAATTACTCTATGACAAGGAACTAAGATTGATATCTTGTTCATTCCGTTAGCATTAGCAACTGCGCGAACCTTATTTTTATCCCCTAAAATTTCAGCTTGTTTGGCATAACTCCAAGTATGTCCGTATGGAATTTTCATTAAAATTTCCCAAACCGATTTTTGAAAATCACTTCCTACAAAATCCAAAGGCACCGTAAAATCTGTTCTCTTTCCTTCAAAATATTCTGAAAGTTCTTTTTCTAATATTTCAAAAACAGGATTTTCGCCTTGTACAATATTGGCATTTAGCGATTTAGAAAGATGTTTTAGTTCTGTTTCAAGCATTTTACGGTCAGTAAATTCTAGCATACAAATCCCGTTTTCTGTTGCAGCAGCGTACATTGTACCTAGAGGTGTTTCTATTCGTTTTAAATCAATAATTTTTTGATTCTTAGAATTTTTAGGAGAAACACCGAAAACATTTTTAAAACTTTCGGTAAAACCACTTAAACTTTCGTAACCACTTTCAAAAGCAGTTTCTGTAACACTCTCCCCTTTTTGAATTTTCTTAAAAGCCGAATTTATTCTAAACATCCTTTGGTACGCTTGGAAGGTAATTCCGTGATTTTTAAGAAACCATCGTCTCATTTTGGCAGGTTCTATTCCACGTTTTACCAAATCATAATCCTTAAATTTTAATGATGGATTATCTACCAACTCATTTATAATTTCTTGAATATATTTTGGTGTTTCATTGAGTTTTTCTAGTGGTTTGCATACTTTACAAGGGCGATAACCTTTTAAAATAGCTTCTTTGGTATTGTCAAAAAATTCTACATTTTCTGGTTTTGGTTTTCTGGCAGTACAAGTTGGCCTGCAAAAAATTCCTGTAGTTTTTACGCCCATCCAAAAAATGCCTTCGAAACTGGCGTCTTTGTTGAAGGAAGCGTTGTACATTATTTCGTTTGATAAATTCATATTTGATATTTAACTTAAAACTTTGTCAAAGATTTTCTACTTTGACAAAGTATTGCAAATGTAGATTTTTAAAAACATAGATTACAACCGAAAAATGGACAAGTATTTTTAAAAGAAAAAGACTTGAAACAAATCAAGTCTTTTTGAATTATTCTGGCAATGATCGCCATTTTTGTATAATTGATGTATAGAAATAGAGAAATACAAAACTTGCAATTAAGCAAATAAAACTGATTAAGGTAGAACCCCATTCTTCAAAAATTGTAGTACAGTATTTAAAATCTATACAATTTTTTTGTTGGTGTTCATTTATAATTCCGAAATGCAATAATACAAACCAAATAAAGCCATTAATGGCAATAACAATCATCACACCCAATACATTTTTATTAAACTTCTTTTGTCCAAAAATAGTACTCAATAAAATAAAAACACCTATTATCCAAATAAGATACAAGGTAAAAAATTCTCTAATTGAACTCATAAATTCAAAAATAAAACCAGACAAAAGTGATAGTAAAATAATGGTTAACATTAAAACACCAGAAGTTACGGAACTGAATAAAAATATACGCAAACTAGTTACCCTAAAACTAAAAACTATTGTAGAAAGAATAAAAGCTACCCAAAGCATAATATGAATACTTTCTGTAAATACACTAGAATCTCTAATATCATCTATATTTTCTAATGTGGTTTTTAAATTTTCGTTTTCGTAGAAATAATTGGTTAGATTAGCCCTAAAAAACTCTTCTGGAGTTTCTATATCTTTAGAAGTTTCTTTTGGTAATGGTAATACTTCTTGTTCATAATTTTCGTTATCTATTACAGTAGCGGCAGCGCTATCTACTACAGCTTCGGCAGCTTCTGGATTATTACTATACTGGTATTCATAATAATCTCCTTTGTGATTATCCTTGTTTTTAATGAAATTTTTTACTTCAAAAAAATCGGGGTGATAAATTAATTTGAGCCAAGATTTAGAATCTAAATTTGTTTTAATCTTCAATTCTTTAGAAATTTCTAAAAACTGAGAAAGTAGTTTTTCAATTTCAACAGGGTTTTTCCTTTTTAATAATTCTACAGTAGATTGATTGATAGCAAAGCTTTCCTTCTTTAATAAACTATCGGTAGCTAGATTATCCACATCAAGATTTACATTATAGGTTCTTCTGCTATAATTATAATTTTCATAATTTTTAAAATAAAAAACACCAGAATAATTATAAAAAGATGGTTTCGGAGTTAGAATTTCTGAACTTAAATCTACCACCTCTTTTTTAAAATAATAAGTAACACTATTTTGTTTTTGTTCTTTGTAAGCTAGTTTTGTTTTATTTGCTTTTTCTGGCTCTGGATAAAGAAACATCCCTAGTGAATCTTTTTTATATATGGTTTTAGAATAAACACTAAAAAATTGATAATTTCTATCCAAAAAAGTAAAATAAGGCTTGTTTTGTTCTATTTTCTTGTCACTTCTTTCACAAAAAAGCTGAGAAAAAACTGAAGGATATCTTCTTTGGTCTAATGTGTAATCTTCTAAAGAAATGGTAAGAAAAGGAGCAGCTTTATTGATGGTTTCAATTTTTTTCTTCATGCTCACCTCGTCATATTTTGTATTAATAAACAACTTAAAACCAGCCATGTAAGAATAATAAAATGTGGTAGCTGCTAAAAAAATGATAAAATATTGAAAAAACTGAAAAAATAATTTATGATTAGAGCTGGGATAGAAGTTTTTAAAAGAATTGTTCTTAAACATCATTACTAACCAAACTACTATGATTAATAAACTTATAATTAGATTGACAAATATGAGCCCTTCTGTAAAATAATCTGAAATCACATTGGTCGTTTGTAAAGATTCTGGATTAGCATGTGAGAAAAATCCTATAAAAAAGAATAAAATATGAATGATAATATTTACTAAAAGCATCCAAACAATTTTTGTATTCCAAATAGTTGGATAGTTTTCTAGTAAATACTGATCAATTTTAGTAAAATATGTTTTCATGAATATTGGTTTTAAAGATAATAATATACCGTTAAAAAAGATTTTAAATACAATTAGTGAACAAAAAATCTTCTGGTAGAATTAGAAATATTTCTAAGATAAGTAATCTGAATTTTGGCATTCCCTAGTGCAGCAATCACTTGATAAAGTTCTGTTTCTTCTGCAAAATAAGCGACAAAGACACCTCCATTAAAACTCAATTTTTCTAATTTAAAATTTTTGAAAGTTTCTAGTAAATCTTCTCTAGAATTAGAAGTATCTATTTCTATAATAAGTTGATTATCTGATGCTAAATCATCCGCATTTTCATTATTTTTGTACTGTCCGTTTTTAAGAAAGATAACTTTATCAGACACTTTTTCTACTTCATAAAGCTGTTGAGAGCTAAGAATTAAAGCGATAGGATGATTTACAGAATTAGCTATTGCTTTTAAATCTTCTAAAATAACCTGCTGCGCCAGTACATCTAAATTAGCTAATGGTTCATCTAAAAGCAGAAGTTCGGGTTTTCTGAGCAAAGTTCTAGCCAATTCAAAACGCATTTTATATCCCGAAGAAAGCTCACTCCACTTTAAATGTTTGTAGTTCCAAAGTCCCAATCTTGCAATCATCATAAGAACTCTAGTCTCATTCTCTTCAGAAGAAATACCATAATTAGACAATACAAATTTTAGATTATCTTTCAGGCTGCCGTACCATTTTGCGGTTCTTTGCGGTATGTAAACCAACTTAGTACGCAGGTCATAATCATTTTTAGGAATTTGATTAAAACTGTAGTTGAGTTCTCCTTCGTTATAAGAAATTTCTTTAGCCAAAATCCTAAGTAAAGTGGTTTTACCATTCCCGTTTTCGCCAACCAAGCCATAAACTTGACCTTTTTTTATCTCTACTGAAACTGGCCCTAGAGAAAATTTTTTACTGCCATAACTTTTCAGAATATTTCTAGCACGCAATACAGATTGCTCATTATTATATTCTTCTACAGGAATAGTCGCAATTTCTTGTAATAAAATTTTAGATTTCTCTATGAGTTCATCCGTATAAGTAGGATATTTTTCTTTCCAGTCAGTAAGTTCAATTACCTTTTTATAAATACTCATATTCTGAGTATCCATAGCACAATCTAGCATTTTACGAAACCCTAAAACGCTATCTTTATTGTCAAAAAAATTTAAAACTTCTAGAACTCTTAGTTGGTGTTTTGTCATAAAGATTATTAGTTATTGATTATTGATTTTAAAAACAGTTCAAGATACAAAATATTGTATTACAAAAACGATTTTACTGCATGAAGTGTAAAAAAATCCGTTTTTTAATTAAAAAACGGATTCTTCTTTTAAATAGATAAATATTATTTTTTGGGCTCACTTTTCTTTTTGATATCGCCTTCTATTTTTTTGATATTTCTTAATTGTTCTATAATTTGTAAAGTTTCTTCTACATTCTGAATTTCTACCGGAACATCTGCTCTGGTTTTGTCCCATTCAAAAACTAGGTTCAACTTTTCGTCTGTAATATCTTCGAAATTAATGGTAAAACGTTCCATTTTTTCGTTCATCATTTTTACAGGAACAGTGGTAGAAGCTACATCTTCTTTGGCATCATAGGTATAAGCGCCCCAATTGTTAATTCCTTTATTTAAGATGATTTTCCATTCTTTTTCTTGTGGCACTATGTAAAGAGCATACACTCCTTTCTTAACTTTTTGTCCACCAAAAACTACATCTTGCCCAAAGGTAATTCTAGAAGCTTCATTAGCACCAGCTCTCCAAACTTGACCAAAAGGAACCAATTCTCCGAAAATTTTTCTTCCTTTCACAGCAGGTCTTCCGTACTCAATAGAAATTTTAGTAACAGAAAATTGCTGTTCCACCGCTTGTCTAGGACTTACCGCTGGTATATTGTATTGCTGAGAAAAACCAAGCATTGCTACATTTAGAAATGCGAAAAGTGAAATTCTTTTTAACATAAATATCATTTTAAATTTTTGATAAAGATAATATTTTTAAAATAAAAAACCTCTAAGAAATAAAATCTTAGAGGTTATCTATTAGAAACTTTGTCAAAGATTTCTTTGCTTCGCAAAAACTTTGACAAAGTAGATTTACATAGCTTCCATTTTGAAGTTCATACTTTCAATCACTTTTACCAAAGCAGCTACGGTATCCATAGAAGTGAGACAAGGCACACCATTTTCTACAGAAGTTCTTCTGATTTGGAAACCGTCTCTTTCGGATTGTTTTCCAGATTTGGTGGTGTTTACTACGTATTGTACTTTTCCTTTTTGAATTAAATCAATCAAGTTTACATCTCCTTCGTTTATTTTATAACCAATTTTTGTAGGAATGCCGTGCTCGATAAAATATTGAGCAGTTCCTTCTGTAGCCCAAATTCTGAAGCCCATATCAAATAATCTCTTCGCCAAAGCTGCCGCTTCTGGCTTATCTTTATCTGAAATGGTGAATAAGAATGCTCCGTGTAAAGGAACTTTTCTACCAGCACCTACCAAACCTTTATACAATGCTTTTTCTAAGGTTAAATCTTTGCCCATTACTTCTCCCGTAGATTTCATTTCTGGACCTAAGGTAATATCTACTTTCGTTAATTTAGAGAAAGAGAAAACCGGAACTTTTACATACACCCCTTCTTTTATTGGAACTAAACCGTTTTCGTAACCTAAATCTTTCAATTTAGCTCCTAAAATTGCTTTTGTAGCGAGATTTGCCATCGGAACATCTGTAATTTTCGAAAGGAAAGGAACAGTTCTAGACGAACGCGGATTTACCTCAATTACATACACCTCATCTTCGAAAAGTACATACTGAATATTCATTAATCCAACTACATTTAAACCTCTTGCTAATCTTTCTGTATATTCTATCAATTGTTGATTGGCTTTTTCAGAAATATTTTGTGGAGGATACATTGCAATACTATCTCCAGAGTGTACTCCTGCTCTTTCGATGTGTTCCATAATTCCTGGAATTACCACCGTTTCGCCATCACAAATTGCATCTACTTCTAGTTCTTTACCAATCATATATTTGTCAATAAGAATAGGATGCTCTGGATTTACATCTACTGCTGTATCCATATATCTCGCTAATTCTTCTTCGGCATATACAATTTCCATAGCTCTACCTCCCAAAACATAGCTTGGTCTTACCAAAACAGGGAAACCAATTTCTCTGGCAATTACCAATGCATCTTCTTTGTTAAAACAAGTGCTTCCTTTTGGCTGAGGAATGCCTAATTCTTGTAATGCTTTTTCAAATTTATCACGATTTTCTGCTCGGTCTAGATCTTCTAAAGAAGTTCCTAAAATCTGTACGCCGTGATGTGCTAATTTATCTGCAAGGTTAATAGCGGTTTGTCCGCCAAACTGAACCACCACCCCTTTTGGTTTTTCTAGTTCTATAATGTTCATTACATCTTCTTCCGTTAATGGTTCGAAGTATAATTTATCTGAAATAGAGAAATCTGTAGAAACTGTTTCAGGATTATTGTTGATGATAATCGCTTCATAACCCATTTCTTTAATTGCCCAAACTGAGTGAACGGTTGCGTAATCAAACTCTACGCCCTGCCCTATTCTGATAGGCCCAGAACCCAGAACGATTACTTTTTCTTTATCCGAAACTATGCTTTCATTTTCTTCTTCGTAAGAACCGTAAAAATAAGGCGTTTCACTTTCAAATTCAGCAGCGCAAGTATCTACCATTTTATAAACTGGCATTACTCCGTTTTCTTTTCTGAATTTAAAAATTTCTCTGTGGCTAGTATCCCAAAGATGCGCAATATTAACATCAGAAAAACCTAATTTCTTAGCTTCTCTTAGAATTTCTGCATTGAATTTATTTTCGGAAATTGTTTTTTCAAAATCTACTAATTTCTTAAATTTCCAAACAAAAAATTTATCAATTTTACTCCATTCTACGATGGTTTCCCAATTATAACCTTTTCTAAGTGCATCTCCTATAATAAATAATCTTTCGTCATCACAAACTCTTATTCTTCTTTCGATATCTTCTTCAGTAAGTGCTGCCGCTTGTTTAGATTTAAGACCAAGATGTTGAATTCCTGTTTCTAAAGAACGAATCGCTTTCATTAAAGATTCTTCAAAAGTTCTTCCGATTGCCATTACCTCACCTGTTGCTTTCATTTGAGTAGAAAGTCTTCGGTCTGCATGCTCGAATTTATCAAAAGGAAATCTAGGAATTTTAGTTACCACATAATCCAAAGCTGGCTCGAAACAAGCATACGTTTTACCAGTTACAGGATTTAGCATTTCGTCTAGTGTAAGACCTACTGCAATTTTTGCTGCCAATTTTGCAATAGGATAGCCTGTAGCTTTACTTGCCAAAGCAGATGAACGAGAAACTCGAGGATTTACTTCAATAATATAATAATCAAAAGAATGAGGATCTAGCGCCAACTGTACATTACAACCACCTTCTATTCCTAAAGCTCTGATGATTTTGAGCGAAGCATTTCTCAGCATTTGATATTCTCTATCCGAAAGTGTCTGAGAAGGCGCTACTACAATAGAATCTCCGGTGTGAACACCAACTGGATCTATGTTCTCCATATTACAAACCACAATAGCATTGTCATTTGCATCACGCATTACTTCGTATTCTATTTCTTTGAAACCTGCAATTGATTTTTCAATAAGACACTGATTTACAGGACTATACTTAAGACCGTTAGCCGTAATTTCTTTTAATTCTGTTTCATTATTGGCAATTCCACCACCTGTACCGCCCATCGTAAAAGCAGGACGAACGATTACTGGATAGCCAATTTCTGCTGCGAAATTTAATGCACCTTGCACATCATTTACAATATCAGAATCCGGAACAGGCTCATTCAATTCTCTCATCAAAGCACGGAAAAGTTCTCTATCTTCCGCTTGATTAATGGCAGAAAGTTTAGTTCCTAAAACCTCTACACCGCATTCTTCTAAAATTCCAGAATTTTGTAATTCTACTGCCATATTAAGACCTGTTTGTCCGCCCAAAGTAGGCAAAAGCGCATCTGGTCTTTCTTTTCTAATGATATGACTAACGAAGGGTAAAGAGATAGGTTCTATATATACCTTATCTGCAATTTCTTTATCCGTCATAATTGTAGCAGGATTCGAATTGATCAAAATTACCTTATACCCTTCCTCTTTTAGGGCAAGGCAAGCCTGAGTTCCAGCATAATCAAACTCTGCAGCTTGACCGATGATAATTGGCCCACTTCCTATTACTAAAATTGTTTTTATATCTGTACGTTTCATTTTTATATTGCTGAAAATCGGAAATCCGAAATTCTAAGATTTATGAGTTATCTAAAATTTGAAATTCTTAATTACTATGAGCTTTAAAATCCTCCATCAATTTGATAAATTCATCAAAAAGATAATTCGCATCTTCAGGACCAGGGCTAGCTTCGGGATGGTACTGAACTGAGAAACAAGGATGGATTTTGTGCCTGATTCCTTCGTTTGTCCTATCATTAAGAGCTATGTGCGTAACTTCTAAATCTGTGTTGACTAGAGATTCTTCGTCTATAGCATACCCGTGATTCTGAGAAGTAATGGCCACTTTATTGGTTTTTAAATCTAAAACAGGATGATTACCACCTCTATGCCCAAATTTCAGTTTATACGTTTTAGCACCACAGGCTAAACCAATCAATTGATGTCCTAAACAAATTCCAAAAATCGGAACTTTACCAAGTAACCCCCTAATCATTTCCTGAGCATGTGGTACATCTTGCGGATCACCAGGTCCATTAGAAAGCATAATTCCGTCTGGTTTCATCAGAAGAATCTCTTCTGCAGTAGTGTCTTGAGAAACCACTACAATATCACAATCTCTGTTTGACAACTCTCTGATGATGCCTAATTTAGAACCAAAATCTACCAAAACTACTTTATACCCTTTTCCAGGAGCAGAATATGGTGTTTTTGTAGAAACTTGTTCTACTTGGTTGGTTGGGAAATTGGTTAATTTCAAATCTTGAATTACTGTTTCAGTATCCACATCTGTACTTACGATTTTTCCTTTTACTACTCCTCTGTTTCTAATAATTCTAGTGAGTTTTCTGGTATCAATGCCAGAAATCCCCGAAAGATTTCTCTTTTTAAATAATTCATCTAAAGACATCTGACTTCTGAAGTTAGAAGGATAATCACAAAGTTCTTTTACGATAAGACCTTTAATAGCAGGCTCTATACTTTCAAAATCATCTCTGTTAATCCCATAATTCCCGATGAGTGGATACGTCATACAAACGATTTGTCCACAATAAGAAGGGTCTGATAATAGTTCTTGATAACCAGTCATTCCGGTATTAAAAACCACTTCACCTTCCGTTGCGTGATTGACTCCGAAACCTTCGCCAAAGAAAACTTCTCCAGATTCTAAAACTAATTTACTTTTCATTTTTACTTTTAAGATTTATCTAATCTAATTAAAAAATTTGAACAAAATTATAAAAAATTTACCAAACTAAGATAAAAAATCTTTTAAACTTAATTTTGACAGTTATTTTTTACTTTTCAACAATATAACACTATTTATTTTTTTACCCATAAAAAATGAGAGCCGAAAGCTCTCATCCAGATTGGGATTATTTTATCTCATCAAACTCGAACGACTGTTTTTCCAGAACGTACTTTAAAATAGCCATCCTCGCAAAAACGCCATTGCTCATTTGTTTGAAAATTCTACTTCTACCGCATTCTACCAAATCTGCATCTATTTCTACACCTCTATTTACTGGTGCAGGATGCATTATAATAGCTTTTGGTTTCATTTTTTTCTCACGCTCTTTAGTAAGTCCATATTTTCTAAGATATTCTGGAGCGGTAAGTTTCATTTTTTCTTGATGCCTTTCGTGCTGAATTCTTAACAACATCAATACATCTACTTCTTTTATTAAATCCTCAAAAGGAAGATAGGTACCATTTACCAACATAGCTTCATCAAACCAATCTACAGGACCAGAGAAATAAACCTTCGCACCTAATCTTCTTAATGTGTCTGCATTAGAGTTTGCTACTCTACTGTGTTTTACATCACCTACAATACCAACCTTAAGACCTTTGAAATCTCCAAATTCTTGTTTAATGGTCATTATATCTAAAATCGCTTGACTAGGATGATGCCCTATCCCATCTCCAGCATTTACTAGCGCCAAGTTCGCATCTTTTAATTCATCATAATACCTTGTTTGTTGATGACGAATTACTGCTACATTAATACCAATGGCTTCTAACGTGTTAATAGTATCTAGCAAAGTTTCTCCTTTATTTATAGAGCTCTTGCTTTCATCAAATTGTACCAAATGTAGACCTAATTTTTTTTCTGCAATTTCAAAACTTACTTTGGTTCTGGTACTATCCTCAAAAAATAAGTTGGCTACAAAAATGTCACTTTTTGCTTTCATGATTTTGCCTTCTGCAAAATCAAGTGCATCTTTCAGAATTCCTTGGATGCTGTCTGTGGTTAATCTTGATAATTTAATCATGGCTCTGTAAAAAAATTATAAAAAAAAACGAAGCCGATACGACTTCGTTTCATTAAAAAAATATTATTCTTGCGGTTTGAAAACCGGAATTGACTATTGATATGTAACCGTTAAGTTTCATTGTTGCAAATATACGTATAAACTAAAATCTTACAAAATTTTTTAAAAAAATTATTTTTCTTTAACATTTTAATTGCAAATTTAGTATATCTTTGCTAAAAAAGTATATATGAAAATTTCTTGCTGCCCTAAATGCGAAAACACAGAAATAGTGAAAAGTGGCATTGTAAAAGGAAAACAAAGGTTTTTTTGTAGAAATTGCAATTACTATTTCACGGTTAATAAACTCGGTAAAAAGATAGATGATTACTATGTAACCAAAGCCCTACAACTCTATCTAGAAGGACTAAGTTTGCGAGAAATAGAACGCATTCTAGGAATATCGCACGTTACGATAAGTTCTTGGATAAAAGAATACAACATTAAGAAGCCTCCACATTCTGATTTTCACGCTACTTATAAGGTTTTTAAGCAGAAAGAATTAGCAGAATATATAGAAAAAGAAGAAAATTTAAAGGGAAACGGTCTCATTATTACAGAGTTTGGAGATAAATTTATGCTCATAAAATGGGAACGTTTTAAAAAATAACTATACCTTTTAACAAAGATATATACAAAATTTTTACAGAGTTTTTTTTATTATCAGTTTAGCTGTGTTAAAATCACAAAAAACTGTTTAAAATTATGAAGAAAACTCAACTAATCCTAGCTGGTATTGCATCTTTATTATTTGGCAATACTTTGTTCGGACAAGAAAAACCAAAAGAATGGGACGTGAGTCTCTATGGTTTTGCAAGAGCAGATTACATTTTCGATTCTAGAAAATCTGCTTACGTAAGAGAGTACAATTTGAATCTTTATCCTCTAGATGTAGCAAAAGACACCAATGGTGAAGATAAAAACGCAACAGGTTCTAGCAACTTTTTATCTGTAGTTTCGAGAATTGGAGTAAAATTTAAAGGGCCAGATGTTTTTAAAGCAAAAATTTCAGGAAATATAGAAGGGGATTTCTTCGGAAATACAGAAGTTAATGCTGCAACCTCTGGAACAGGAAGCATAGGCCTTTTTAGGCTAAGACATGCTACCATAAAACTAGATTGGGCTAAAACATCTCTTACATTAGGACAAACTTGGTATCCTACATTTATTCCTGAGGTTTTCCCTGGTGTTGCAAACTTTAATACGGGAATTATGTTCAATCCTTTTGGTTGGGCTTCACAAATTAGATTCAGACAAAAATTATCTGAACAAATTTCATTAGATCTGGTAGCTTACAAAGACAGAGAATTCACCGCTTCTTCGGTAACAGGAACAGCACCTAACGCGCCTACATTTAATTCTTCTGTACCAACACTTCACGGTCAACTTCAATTCAAAAACAAAAAAATAATTGCTGGATTGGGTGCAGAGTATCAATCTTTAAAACCTGTAATAGAATCTGGAGGTTTAGTTTCTGATGAAAAATTAAATTCTACCACTGTTTTCGGATATTTTAAATATGCAGATGATGCTATTGTTACTAAATTATACGGAATTTCTGGCGGAAACCTTACTCACCTTGTCATGTTAGGCGGATATGGTAGTTATGCCAATTCAAACGGAATAGATTCTTATAAACCTACTAAAACTACTGCTTTTTGGGTAGATATTGCAAGCAATAAACCCAAAATTGCCCCAGGATTATTTGCTGGTTATACGAAAAACAATGGTTTATCAGACGCTGGCTACAAAGCGCTCTATATGAGAGGTCTCAACGGAACTACAAGAGCAGTAGATAACGTATGGAGAGTATCTGCAAGAGTAGATTTCAAAGAAAATAAATTTAAGCTTTCTCCAGAATTAGAATACACTGCTGCAACTTGGGGCGCTATGGATTCTTCTGCCAAAGTAGTTTCGGCTAAAGAAAACGTTGGAAATTTCCGAGCTTTAGTAAGCGCTTCTTATTCATTCTAAATAAAACAATAATTCTAAAAAACAAAATATTATGAGCCATCAATTTAATTCTCAAGCAGAGCATGATGCATACGTAGAAGAACGCAAAAAAAACAGTACCATCTGGAGCGTAATCATGGCTTCGTCATTAGGTACAATGATCGAATGGTATGATTTCTATATTTTCGGGAGTTTGGCAGTAGTATTATCTACTAAATTTTTCCCAGCAGACAATCCTACCGCAGCATTTTTATCTACACTTGCAACATTTGCAGCGGGATTTGTAGTAAGACCTTTCGGTGCATTATTTTTCGGAAGATTAGGTGACCTTATTGGTAGAAAATACACCTTCTTGGTTACCTTATTAATTATGGGATTTTCTACTTTTTTAATAGGATGTATTCCTGCGTATGAAACCATTGGATTTATGGCGCCAGTTCTTGTACTATTATTAAGATTATTACAAGGTTTGGCGTTGGGCGGAGAATATGGTGGTGCTGCAACTTATGTAGCAGAATATTCTCAACCTCATAGACGTGGATATTGGACTTCTTGGATTCAAACTACTGCTACAATAGGGCTTTTTGTTTCTTTGATTGTCATTTTAGTCACAAAATCTTCTCTTTCTGCCGAAGAATTTGACAATTGGGGATGGAGAGTTCCGTTTTGGGTTTCTATTTTGATGGTAGGTGTATCTTACATCATTAGAAAAAACATGAAAGAATCTCCGCTTTTCGCCAAAGCTAAAAAAGAAGGAAAAACTTCTACCAATCCATTAAAAGAATCTTTCGGGAATAAATATAATTTCAAGTTTGTATTATTGGCATTATTTGGAGCAGTAATGGGACAAGGTGTAGTCTGGTACACTGGGCAATTCTACGCCATGTCTTTTATGCAAAAAGTAATGAATCTAGACGGACAACAGGTAGATTCGCTAATGGCAACATCGCTTTTTGTTGCAACACCTTTGTTTGTTTTCTTTGGTTGGTTGTCTGATAAAGTAGGTAGAAAAACCATTATGATGGTTGGGATGCTTATTGCCATATTATCTTACAGACCTATCTATGATAAAATGTTTAAACTAGGAGATTATTCTGTAAAACAAGAATTAACAGAAAAAGCAACCAAAGAAGCTACTGCTAAAGTTCTAGAAGGAGCAAAAGTAGATTCTGTTTACACTACTCAAAAATTCTATGCAGATGGTGCTGTTTATAAAGAAGTAGTAACCAAACATCTTGATAACGGAAAAATAATGCTAGATGAAAAGGGCAAAGACAAAGTAGAAACCAAAATTACCAAAACTGTAGATAGCCATACAAAATGGATGCTTGCGTTTTGGGTATTTATACAAGTTGTTTTTGTAACGATGGTTTATGGGCCTATTGCAGCATTCTTAGTAGAAATGTTCCCAATCAGAATTAGATATACATCTATGTCTCTGCCATATCATATTGGTAATGGAGTATTCGGAGGATTATTACCAGCAGTAGCAACTTATCTAGTAACATCTGCTAAAGATGCCGGAAATCCTGAATATTACTTGCAAGGTTTATGGTATCCTATTGTTGTAGCTGGCGTTTGTTTAATCATCGGTATGATTTATCTGGACGGAAAAGATAGAAATGTAGAGGATTAATTAGATGGATGTGAAATGATAGATGTGAGAAATTTAACACTAAAAAAAGTATCACAAATCTAAACTTCTACAACTCAACAAAATTTTAAAAATTTTCACTAACTTTAAAAAACAAAAAAATGGACGCAATAAAAAAAATATTAGGTATCGTTTGGCTAGCATTGGCAGCAGCAGTAGCCTACTTTGGGCTTACCGTTTTAGGAATTCCAAAAATTACATCTGGCAAACAAGAAGACCTTGTTTTTGGGATTATTATTGTATTTGTATTAATGCCAATTGTAGTAGGCGGATTGGCTGTTTTCGGATGGTATGCCCTAAATGGCGAATATTCTGCTAACAAAAAATAAATGATTATAGATGGTTGATATTTGAAGGTTTCATTTATCAACCATCTTTTTATTTTATCATTATGAAAAAAAGACACGAACAAAAATTGGTTATTCTAAGTGTAGTACTTTTTGTACTATTCAATGCACCAGTTTTGCTCTTGTTTAATAAAATTGAAAACTATTTTGGACTTCCATTCATCTACGTTTACATTTTCGGGATTTGGTTATTATCTGTAGTTTTTTCATTTATAATCTTCAAGAAATTTGATGAATAGTATAGAGTTATTTGCAATCATTATGCTTTATTTGGCGCTTCTTTTCTTCATTGCTTTTTGGGCAGAGAAGAAAAAAAGTAATTTTTGGGCAAATAATCCTTATGTATATTCACTATCTCTTGCGGTTTATTGCACCGCTTGGACGTATTATGGAAGTATAGGCGTAGCAGCTAACCAAGGATTAGAATACCTTGCCATATATATTGGTCCTATTATCATTATTCCTGCTTGGATTGTCATTAACTCTAAAATTATTAGAATATCTAGAGTGAACAAAATAAGTTCTATTGCAGATTTTATTTCATTAAGATATGGCAACAGTAGATCCTTCGGAGCTATTATTTCCGTAGTATGTATTTTGGCAATTATACCTTATATTGGTCTTCAGATTAAAGCCATATCAGATACTTTTCACTTGGTTACCAAATCAGAAAATCCTAATAATATTTTTACAGATACAGCAACTTATGTTGTGCTTTTAATTGCAATTTTTTCGTCATATTATGGCACTAGATATGTAGATGCATCAGAAAAAAGATTAGGAATTATTTCAGCGGTTGCTGTTGAAAGTTTTCTTAAGCTTATCTTTTTTATTATTCTTGGAGTTTTTGTAACCTATGGTATTTTCAATGGTTTTGATGATATTTATGAAAAAGCTAAGAATCTACCAGAGTTTACCCAAAGAAATTCATTTAACGGTCTTGAAGGGAGTTTCAATTGGATGCTCACTTCTCTGCTATCTATGACTGCTATTTTTTTATTACCGAGACAGTTCCACACCACCATTATAGAAAACCGAAAAGAAAATCATTTGAAAACTGCAATTTGGGTATTTCCTTTATACTTATTGATTTTCAATTTTTTTGTATTCCCAATTGCATGGGGAGGTAAAATTTTATTTCTCGGGCAAAATGTAAATCCAGAACTTTTCCCTATTCTTA
This sequence comes from Flavobacteriales bacterium UBA1937, assembly GCA_002337005.1. Taxonomy (GTDB): domain Bacteria; phylum Bacteroidota; class Bacteroidia; order Flavobacteriales; family Weeksellaceae; genus Cloacibacterium. Next base: position 52,031 of record DDFD01000053.1, read on the forward strand.
TTCCTCAAAAATTCGGAAGTATTTTAATCTCTGTCATTGTTTTTTTAGGAGGATTAAGTGCCAGTATTTCTATGATCATTATTTCTAGCGTTACACTATCTATTATGCTATCAAATAACGTAATCATTCCGTACGGTTGGATAGATACCTTCAAAACAAAAAACGATACATTTAACAATAAAAACATTGTAAACATCAGAAAAGTAAGTATTTTTCTACTCATTATAACAGCATTTGTTTTTTACAAGTATTTAATTCTAGAATCATCACTTTTTTCTGTTGGTTTGGTTTCATTTGTATTGATTGCACAATTGGCACCCTCATTTTTTGGAGCTATTTTTTGGAGAAGAGGCACCTACACAGGAGCGGTAATTGGTCTTATTTTAGGCATTTTAATATGCTATATCAACCTCATCATTCCTCAATATTTAAAGGCGATCAATCCAGAATTGGCAATCAATCAATATAGAATTTTACAATTTTTCAAAATCCCGTATTTAGAAACTATTCCACAAGTTTTCTTTTGGAGTTTATTGGCTAATTCTACTGTTTTTACCATTATTTCTGTAAGTTCAAAAGGAAACTACAGAGAAAGAAACTATGCCGAAATTTATGTAGATATTAATAGATACATCCAAAATCACGAAGGCGCATACATCTGGAAAGGTAAAGCCAATGTGTCTGATATTAGAAAAATTTTGGTAAGATTTTTGGGTGATAAAAAAACGAAGCAAGCACTCAAAATTTTTAATCTAAAATATAATATTGATGATGAAAATGATACCGCAGATTCTAGATTTATCAAGTTCTCCGAAAACCTTCTCTCTGGAAGAATAGGTACAGCTTCTGCTAAAATTTTGATTGAAGGTGTAACCAAAGAAGATAAAATTTCTCTTCCAGAAGTTCTTAAAATTCTAGAAGAAAGTAAAGAAAATATTACCCTAAACAGAAGACTTACCGAACAATCTAGACAATTAAGAAGACTATCAGACGATTTGCGCTCTGCCAACAGTAGTTTGATTGAAAAAGACAAGCAGAAAGATGATTTTTTGGATTCTGTAACGCACGAATTAAGAACACCTATTACCGCCATAAGAGCTGCTGGAGAAATACTTCTAGATGATGACGATATACCTGTAGAAATTAAAAAAGATTTCTTAGAAAATATTATTTCTGAATCTGATAGATTAAATGAAATCATCAATGATATTCTATACCTAGACAAACTAGAATCTGGAACCATAAAACTTAACATCAATAAAAACAATATTATAGATACCTATCATAAAGCTCTGAAACCTATTTATCATCTCATCCAACAAAAAAACATACATCAATCTGAAATCAATCTATTAAATGGCAATGAATTCTATTATGACGAAGCCAGAATCATTCAAGTTTTTCAAAACATTTTAGGAAATGCCTATAAATTCACAGAAGAAGGCGGAATGATACAAGTGAAATTTCAAGAAAAAGATAATCTCTTGAAAATTGGAATTTTCAATACAGGGAAAAAAATACCTGAAGAAGATATAGAACTTATTTTTGATAAATTTTATCAATCAAAACATCAAAATATTAGAAAACCAGTTGGTACAGGATTGGGATTAGCGATTTGTAAAAAAATTATAGACGCACACCAAGGAAAAATCTACGCCGAAAACAAAGAAATTGGCGTAACGATTAATATAATAATGAATAATGACAAAAATGAAGCAGTATGAGAAAAATTTTAATTGCAGACGATGAACACAAAATTGTGATGACGCTAGAGTACACTTTTAGAAAAAATGGCTACGAAGTTTTTATCGCAAGAGATGGCTCAGAAGTATTAGAACTTCTGAAAGAAGAAACACCAGATATCATTTTACTTGATATTATGATGCCCAATGTAGATGGTTATACTACAATACAAGAAATAAAAAAACAAGAAAAACTGAAAGACTGTAAAGTAGTTTTCCTTTCTGCAAAAACCAACCCTGCAGATATAGAAAAAGGATTAAGCTTAGGAGCAGATGCTTATGTTACCAAACCCTACTCTATTAAAAAATTAACCCAACAGATAGATGAACTCTTAGAAACCTAACAATCAATTACATATTAACCTAAAACACCTACACAATGAAAGCGCATGAAATGTTCCTCAATAGTATTGAAAACAAGGAACAATTTTGGGCAGAACAAGCCGAAAAAATTCAATGGTTCAAAAAACCTCAAAACATTCTCTCTGAAGGAGAACACGATTATCCTGTCTGGTTTGCAGATGGCGAGCTTAATGCTTGTTATATCGCTGTAGATAAACACGTAGAAGATGGTTACGGAGACCAAGTAGCCTATATTTATGATTCTCCGGTTACAGACACCATTCAGAAAATTACCTTCAAAGAATTGCAAGAAAACGTCTCGAAATTTGCTGGAGGTTTACATGCTCTAGGTCTTAAAAAAGGAGACACTGCTATTATTTACATGCCAATGATTCCTCAGGCTGCTTATGCTATGCTAGCTTGCGCAAGATTAGGAATTACGCATTCTGTGGTTTTCGGAGGATTTGCACCCCACGAATTGGCAATTAGAATAGAAGATTGCAACCCAAAAGTAATTATCACGGCAAGTGCTGGTGTAGAAGTTAAAAAAAGAATTCCCTATTTACCTTTTGTAAAAGAAGCTTATGAAATGTCTGCTCATAAACCCGAAAATATTGTGGTTTTTGACCGCCAACTTTGGGGTAATAAAGTAGATTGGGAAAACGAACCTCAACTCATCAATTTTCAAGAATTATTAGAAAAATCAGAACCTGTAGAGTGTGTTCCTGTAGCCTCTACACATCCTCTGTACATTTTATACACTTCTGGTACTACAGGCAAACCAAAAGGAGTAATTCGTGATACAGGCGGATACGCTACTGCTCTTAAATTTTCTATGAAAAAAATTTATGGAGTAAATGAAGGCGAAGTTTTTTGGGCTGCTTCAGATATTGGTTGGGTAGTTGGTCATAGTTTTATCATTTATGGTCCGCTTTTCAATAGAAATACTTCAATTATTTACGAAGGAAAACCAATTATGACTCCAGATGCGGGCACTACTTGGCGCGTAATAGAACAGCACAAAGTTTCTGTAATGTTTACCGCTCCTACTGCAATTAGAGCCATAAAAAAAGAAGATCCAAACGGTGAATTAATTAAAAAATATGATATTTCTAGCCTTAGAACTCAATTTTTGGCAGGCGAAAGATGTGATGTAGCCACACTAGATTGGTATGAAGAAAAAGTAGGAATTACACCTATTGACCATTGGTGGCAAACAGAATCTGGCTGGCCAATGCTATCTCTAATGCCAGGTGTAGAATCTGCCGAAATAAAACGTGCCTCCGCAGGAAAGCCAGTTCCGGGATATGATATTAAAATTTTTGACGAAGAAGGTTATGAACTAGAACCACACCACGAAGGTTATTTGGTGATAAAACTTCCGCTTCCACCAGGTGCTTTACTAGGAATTTGGGGAGATTATGAAAGATTTCATTACGGATATTTAGCAAAATTCCCAGGTTATTATTTCTCTGGTGATGGTGCCATAAAAGATGAGGAAGGTTATGTTTTCATTTCAGGAAGAGTAGATGATATCATCAACGTGGCTGGTCACAGGTTATCTACCGCAGAAATGGAAGAAGCTGTTTCTGGGCACAAAGATGTAGCAGAATGCTGTGTAGTAGGCATAGATGATGATTTAAAAGGTCAAATTCCTTTCGGATTGGCAGTTCTAAAATCTGGAGTAGAGATTACAGAAGAAAATCTAGAAAAAGAGGTGGTAGCATTGGTAAGAGAAAAAATAGGTGCTGTAGCTTGCCTCAGAAATATTGTAGTGGTAAAAAGATTACCCAAAACCAGAAGCGGCAAAATATTGAGAAAACTCATCAGAACAATGCTAGATGGTAAAGAATTCCAAATTCCTTCTACCATAGATGATGAAGCCATTATTGCAGAATTAGAAGAAAAATTTTTAGAATATCAAAGATAAATTGAATTTAAAAAAATATAAAAATAATTATGAAAAATTACGTAATAGACAATCTACCAGACTATTTTAAACAGTACAAAAAATCCATCAAAGACCCGAAAAAATTCTGGGACAAGATAGCTGATGAAAATTTTGTATGGTACCAAAGATGGAACAAAGTAGTAAAATTCGATATGGAAGAAGCCAAAATCGAATGGTTTAAAGGAGCTAAACTCAATATTACTAAAAACTGTGTAGATCGTCATTTAAATACAAGAGGTGATAAAACTGCGATTATTTGGGAACCGAATAATCCTAATGAAGAAGCTCAGCATATTTCTTATAAAGAACTCCACGAAAGAGTTTGTAAAATGGCAAATGTACTTACAGAATTGGGCATCAAAAAAGGTGATAGAGTTTGCATCTATCTTCCTATGATACCAGAATTGGCAGTTACGATGCTGGCCTGTGCTAAAATGGGAGCGGTACATTCAGTAATTTTTGCAGGATTTTCTGCTTCTGCGGTTGCTACTAGAGTGAATGATTGCGAAGCTAAAATGATCATCACTTCAGACGGAAGCTACAGAGGAAATAAAGCTATAGATTTAAAAGGAATTATAGACGAAGCTGTAGAAAAATGCCCTACAGTAGAAAAAGTTTTGGTGGTAAAAAGAACAAATACAGAGATTAAAATTAAAGAAGGTAGAGACTTCTTGTTAGATGATTACTATCCTAAAGCTTCTGCAGATTTTGTAACCAAAATTATGGACGCCGAAGATCCTTTATTCATTTTATATACTTCTGGTTCTACAGGCAAACCAAAAGGAATGCTCCACACCACAGCTGGTTATATGGTTTACACAGCTTACACTTTCAAAAATGTATTCAATTATAGAGAAAATGACATCTATTGGTGTACTGCAGATATTGGTTGGATTACTGGTCACTCTTATATTCTGTACGGACCCCTTTTAAACGGAGCAACTACTGTAATTTTTGAAGGTGTGCCTACTTACCCTGAACCAGATAGATTTTGGGCGGTGATAGAAAAACATAAAGTTAACCAATTCTACACGGCACCTACTGCTATTCGTTCTTTGGCTAAAGAATCTTCAGAATGGGTAGAAAAACACGATTTATCTAGTCTCAGAGTTATTGGTTCTGTAGGTGAACCTATTAATGATGAAGCTTGGCATTGGTATAACGACCATGTAGGCAAGAAAAAAAGCCCGATTGTAGATACTTGGTGGCAAACAGAAACTGGTGGAATTATGATTTCTCCACTTCCATTTGTTACGCCTACCAAACCTACTTATGCTACACTTCCATTACCAGGAATTCAGCCCGTTTTAATGGATGAAAAGCGTAACGAAATTACAGGAAACCAAGTAGATGGTGCTCTTTGTATCAGATTTCCTTGGCCGGGAATTGCCAGAACCATTTGGGGAGATCACCAAAGATATAAAGAAACCTATTTCACCGCATTTCCAGGTAAATATTTTACTGGAGACGGTGCTCTAAGAGACGAAGTAGGCTACTACAGAATTACAGGTAGAATGGATGATGTAATTATCGTTTCTGGTCATAATTTAGGAACTGCACCTATAGAAGACAGCATCAACTTACATCCTGCGGTTGCAGAATCTGCTATTGTAGGGTTTCCTCACGATATCAAAGGAAATGCACTATATGGTTTTGTAATTCTAAAAGAAGCTGGAGAAGAAAGAGACAAAGAAAATCTAAAAAAAGAAATCAACATGTTGATTTCGGATACCATAGGTCCTATTGCCAAGTTAGATAAAATACAATTTGTATCTGGATTGCCAAAAACACGTTCTGGTAAAATTATGCGTAGAATTTTAAGAAAAATTGCCGAAGGAGATTTCAGTAATTTCGGAGATACTACTACGCTTTTAAACCCAGAAATTGTAGATGAAATTAAAAACGAAAGAATTTAAAAAATTTTCACATTCAAACTCAGTGAAATTAACTTGCTTTTGAAAAGTTGAAATCATTTCCAAAGAGAACCTCACCTAAAAAGTGAGGTTTTTTCGTCAACTTTAAAAAAATTTTCAAAAAAATGAAATATTTATTGATAACCATTTCTCTATTATCTTTGCTATCTTGTGGAAATAAGACTTTAACCGAGAATGATATTCAAAAGATATTAGATTCTTCTAAAATATATAATGAATATACTTTGAAAAAGGATTTTAAAATTGATTATATTGATAATAAAATAGACAGTGCATCTATTAATAATATTATTCTAAAAGAGAATTACAAGTCTTATTATATTGCAGATTTTAATGAAGATGGTTATAAAGACTATTTATTAAATTTAGATTTAAAACCACAAAAAGATTCCTCATCTATTCTAATTCAACCTATTGACGAGTACAAAAATCTTGTTATTTTACTCTCAAAAAACAGAAAAGAATTTGATTTAATTGATTTTGATAATAAAAGAGTTTATTATGATATTATTGGAACAAAAGCTTTCAAAAATAGTTTTGAAATAATGAGATTAAATCCAAATTTTTATGAATTTAATGAAAATGCTTTTGAAAAAATAAATTTAGAAATTAAAGACAAAAAAATTTGTGAAATATCTGAAAATAAGAATTTACCCATTACTAAAATTGTTTTAAAAGATATTAATGGCTGGACTGGTGAAAATTATACTATTGAGTTAAAAAAAGATTCGATTATTTTAAATTCAAAATTTCATAATAAATTAAACGGAAAATATTTTACAAAAAACAATCAAGAATTTAAAAATCTTTCCAAATATTTGAATGAAATAGGTTTTTCTGACTTAAATGACAAATATTCTATAATGTGTAGTGATTGTGGGGCAAAAGAAGTCACTATTTTTTATGGAGAAGGTTCTAAAAAAACAATTTACGATTATGGAGAAAGAGCAAATCTAAATTTGGCAAGATTTTATGACAAAATTGATAAAATAATAGATCAAGAAAAATTGCAAAAAGCAAAATAAAAACCAGCGAAAAATTTCGCTGGTTTTGGTTTTATAAAGTTAAAAAATCTTAGTTATAACCAGGATTTTGAACCAATTTAGAGTTCACTTGCATTTCTCTAAGCGGAATTGGGAAAACCAATCTATCACTACTCCAGCTTAATGCACCTACATTACCCTTGGTACGTTTGATATCGTGAATTAAGAAACCTTCGAAACCTAATTCTCTGCTTCTTTCTTCCATAATATCTGCCATCGTAACAGAGCCTAAAGCACTGGCATTAGATCTGGTTCTGATTTCATTAACATCATCTACCGGAGATGCGCCTACAGAAGTAGAAAGAGCTAAATTAGCTTCTGCTCTTATTAAATACATTTCTGCTAATCTGATTACGTGTACGTTACCAAACTGGTTTTTGAATTTGCTAGATAATCTATCTCCATAAACATTATAATGGAAGAAATCACTTCTTACATCACTTGCTTCAAAAAGATCTACATATTCATCTCTGATGGCAATATCACCCCCTCTACCACCATAAACATCATCTGCGTAGAAGGTATTCAAATCATTAGTTCCTGATTGTGTAGTAATTTGTACTGCAAATAAATCTTCAGAAGTATTTTCGCCTGTATTGAAAGCTCCTTCAAAATTTGTAACCAAAGATTTTCCGCTGTTGGTGATTACATCATTTGCCATAGTTCTGGCATTAGGATAATCTCCTTTTTGTAAATAAACTCTTGCTAATAATGCTTTTGCGGTATAAATATCTGCATAGTAAGAATTATCTGAAGGCAGTTTAGTAATCGCTTCTGTTAAATCTTTGATCACTTGTGCATAAACTTCTTCTACCGTATTTCTAGCGATTGATAAATCTCCACTGAAATCTACTTTACTGCTTAGAACGATTGGCACGCCTAGCTGAGTATTGGTTTTACCAGCTTCATACTGTTTACCGAAAAATCTCACCAATTCAAAATAATTGATGGCTCTCAAAAACTTAGCTTCACCTTCTATTCTTTTTTTATCATTAGCATCTGTAACTACGCTTAGATTATCAAGAATTACATTGGTCTGATAAATTGCTTTGTATGCATACGCCCAAGTATCACGTACATACACATTATCCGAAACTATATTTTTGGTGTACATGTGTCTAAGAGCAGCATATGTACCATACCAATCTACATATTTCGAATTGCCTAAAAGGTCTGCATACACCTGAGTATCTCCACCAAAAAGATCTGCTCTACCAGTAATGGCATAAGTTCCTACCAATATATTATTGATGTTTTCTGGAGTAGAAATTGCTTGATCTGTAGTGATGCTCTGTGCAGGATTTATATCCAAGTCTCTATCACAAGAGGTCACCAGAAAAAATCCTGATAGGGCTAAAATTATATATTTTATATTTTTCATTTTATTAGTTTTAGAAATTAACATTAATACCAAAAGTTACGGTCTTAGCAGGAGGAGCAGAATAGAATGTAGAACCGCCTCCACCTCTGGATGTATCAGATCTAGCTTCAGGGTCATAACCACTGTACTTAGTAAATGTAAGCGCATTGATAGCAGATATATAGAATCTTATTTTACTAATTCCCCAATCTGCTGTAAGGTTTTTATCAAGAGAATAACCTAAGCTAATATTTCTAAGTCTTATAAAGTTTGCTTTTTCCAAATAACGAGTAGAATTTTGTGTACCATTACCATCACCTAATCTAGCTTGCGGAACCATGGTAATATCACCCGGTTTTTGCCAACGATTCATTTGATCAACTGTTTGGTTGTCAAACCAGTCTGCATTTGCAGACTGATAGATACCACCAGAATTGTAGATACTCGCCCCAAATTCTCCTTGGAAGGTGAAAGAAAAATCGAAATTTTTATAATCAATATTATTGGTAAAACCAGCAATCCAATCTGGAGTAGAGCTACCTGCTATTACTCTTTGTGCTTCGCTATAATCATTAGTAGTGCTTCTGTCTCTAGAACCATCCGCATTAAGTGTATTTTTATAAAATAGTGCATCACCATTAGCAGGATCTACACCAGCATACTCTACAAGATAGAATGAATCTAATCTCTCTCCCACTCTTCTAATAACGTTACCTACTACCACATCTGCATTATTATCTGGTAAAGAGGTTACTTTATTATTATTATTGGCTAAGTTGAAGCTTGACTCCCAAGAGAAATCTTGTGTTTTAAAGTTTTTGGTATTTAATACAAATTCAAAACCTTTATTACTTAAATCTCCTATATTTCTGTAAATATTAGAATATCCTGATGTATAAGGTATATTTTGATAGAATAACAAACCTTCTGTTTTTTTGTCATAATAATCAATTTCTCCAGAAATTCTATTACTAAATAAACCAAAGTCTAGACCCAAATCAGTCTGTGTAGATTTTTCCCAAGTTAAATCTTTATTTTCGGGTTGATTTGCAGAATATCCTGGTAATTGTTTGTAAGAATTAGCTCCCCAAAGGTCTCTAGATGCAAAATTCCCAATTTCTGCATTACCAGTTTTACCCCAGCTTGCTCTTAATTTTAATAAAGAAATTGTATTTGATGTAGATAAGAAATCTTCTTTAGAGATTACCCAACCTGCAGAAAATGCAGGGAACACACCATATCTGTTTGCACTACCAAACCTAGAAGAACCATCTTTTCGGATAGAAGCTTTTAAAAGATATTTCCCATCAAAATCATAGTTCAATCTACCGAAGTAAGAGAAAAATGCATATTCGCTGATATTACCTTCACCATCAGAAATCTCACCTGCACTATCTATGGTTTGGAAATCATCTGAAGGAAATTTAATACCTGTTACACTAGAATATTTTCTTTTGTTTTTGTTTAATTCTGTACCAGCAATGGCTTCGAAATTATGAGAACCTAACTTTAGATTATAATTCAAATAATTAGAAAAAACTATATTTTCTGAATCTACAAAAGAGTTAAAAACATATCCATTGGTTGACATAAAAGGTGTTTTTCTGCCTCTGAAATTCACTTCTTTTTGGTCATAATTATCATAACCTAAATCTGAATGAAATACTAAATTTTTAAGAATTTTGTATTCTCCAAAAACTTTACCAGTAATTCTTTTGATTAGTGTATTGTAGTATGCATTTTCGTCTTCTAACAAGAAGTTAGCATAGGTAGTTCCGTCAAAAGGTGAACCATTAACATATGCTGGCGAAATAGGCGCCAATGCCACAGCTTGCATAGGTGTAGTAAATTGGTTATCATTAGAAACCCTGTCTATACTAGTTCTAGAAAAACCTAAACTTAAACCTAGCTTTAATTTTTCGGTAGGATTTGCACTAATATTTAACCTTGCAGTATTTCTATCCAGATCATTACTTCTGATAATCCCTTTGGTTTCATTATTAGAAGCGGTAAACATATAATTATACTTATCATCTCCACCAGAAACAGAGAAATCTGCATCTCTTACAGAACCTTTTTGGAAGATATAATCTTGCCAATCTGTATCTATCACACCTTTTGACCAATCTGTATTATTAGAATAACCATTTAATCTTCCTTTTACATAATCTTCGTCTGCCCAAGAACTATTTCTACCTGCTTCTAAAAATAATTCTACATATTGCTTTGCATTCAACCATTTTAGTTTATTGGTTGGTGCACTAAATCCTTGAGATAAATTCAAGTTCAATCTTGGTTTTCCTTTTTTACCTGTTTTGGTGGTAATTAATACTACTCCATTACTACCTCTAGAACCATAAATTGCGGCAGAAGAAGCATCTTTCAGAATTTCTATTGATTCTATTTCGGTGGCACTAAGGGTAACCAAAGGGTTTACAGGCGCTCCGTTGGTAGATTCATCAGAATTAATCATCGGGATACCATCTATTACATACAATGGGCTAGTACCAGCACTTATACTGGCAGAACCACGCACATTGATATTAAAACCAGATTCTAATTTCCCATTGGTCTGGTTTACCCTTACACCAGCTGCCTTTCCTACAATTGCATTTTGGAAATTGGCATTTGGAATTTCTTTGATAGATTCTGAACTGATTTTTGCAACATTATCAGTAAGTTTTGCTTTAGTAGATTTACCATAACCTACAACTATTACCTCATCTATTTTTCTTTCGGTGGCTGCAGTGTCTTTTTTCTGACCATATACGCCAATTCCTACGAAAAATAATGAGGCAACAGATACCTTAAGTACATTTTTTCTCATATCAAACTAATTTTTCTCAATATTAATAATAAATTTATTTTTAACAAAATTTTAACAGTAAAAGATGAAAAAACAGACCGTTTGTTAATATTAAATTAACATTAATGGTAGTTTTTATTATTCTAGAATTTGAATTTTTCTCCGTTGAGATAGATATCTAACATTATGCCTAGCGCACCTAATTTATCTCCATTCAATTTTTTAGATTGCTTTGGGTTTTTAAAAACAATAACCTGCGCTCTTCCTACTACTTCTGCTTCTCCATTTTTCACTAAAATAGCAGTTCCTTCGTCTATCCCTATCCCTTTGTAAGTGGGGTTTTCTATAATTAAAGACAACAATCTATTATACCTGCTTCTTACCACAAAATGCTGGTCTATAACTGCTGTTTTTATAAACCCGAGACCTTGCAACGTCTCCACATTTTTAATTTCTATATTGTCAAAAGTATTTTCGTAATCTTTGTATTTTAACTGATTGCCTGTTATCATCACTTCACTCATTACCGCAGCACCAGCACTGGTTCCTGCAATCATTTTACCATTTTTATAAGCTGATTTAAGTAAATTTTTAACCTCCTCATTAGAGTTAATGATTTCCATAAATCTCACTTGATCACCACCTCCAATATAGATTAGTTTTGCCTTTTTAAGAGAATCTAATTTAGACTGAGACAGTTTTTCATCTTTTTTGAAGGCACAATCTAGAGCTTTGAGATTTCTTTTCTCAAACTGCTGTTTTGCGTAGTAAAAAGATGAGTCTTGTTCTTCGCTTGCGTGAGGGAAAATAGCCACCGTTTCTCCAGACTTCAATCCTGCTTCTTTTATCATTCTATCTACCAAAAAATCTGGTCTAGAACCACCACCTATAATAAAAAGTTTGCCTTTAGAATTTTGAGAAAACGTAAAATTAAAAGCTAAAAAAAGTAAAAAAAATAGATGTTTTTTCATTGTAAATTATTTATAAATTTCAATATTAATCTCTCCGTCTTCTGTTACCGTTCCTCTGTACATTCCTTCGGTATTAAAGGTCATTGCTACGTTTCCGTTTTTATCAAGGGCAATCATTCCGCCATCACCGCCTAGCTTTTCTATTTCTAGCATTACCTCTTGTGTAGCGGTTTTCACGTCTTTGTTTTGATATTCATATTTAGCGGCAACAGTTCTGGCTGCAGATGTCCTGATATAAAATTCTCCCCAACCAGTTCCAGAAATCCCTACATTTTTATCAGCATACGTTCCCGCACCTATAATAGGGGCGTCTCCTACTCTTCCATATTTTTTATTGGTCATCCCGCCTGTAGAAGTGCCAGCTGCAAGATTACCTTCTTTATCTAAAGCTACACAACCTACAGTCCCAAATTTTTTATCAACCCAATAATAACTAGGATAGTGAGAATTGTTCATTGCATTGGGTTGGTTGGCTTTTAGTTCTTCTTTTTTAACTTTTTGGAGAGCATCCCATCTGTGTTTGGTCCAAAAATACCTAGGATTTACAATTTCCAAGCCTTCTTTTTTCGCAAATTGTTCTGCACCATTACCAATCATCATTACATGTTCAGATTTTTGCATTACAGCAATCGCAGCTTTTATAGGGTTTTTAACAACTGTAAGACCTGCTACTGCTCCCGCAGATTTATCTTTACCATACATAATAGATGCGTCTAATTCATTTCTGCCATCACTGGTAAAAACTGCACCTTTACCTGCATTAAAAAGCGGACTATCTTCCATTACTACTATTGCAGCTTCCACTGCTTCTAGAGAAGATTTTCCTTCTTTTATTTTTTGATAAGATTGGGTAAGCGCTTCTTTCAATTTAGCTCTGTACTGTTCTTCTAATTCTGGTGACATCTCTCTTTTTAGAATAGTGCCTGCACCACCATGAATTACGACTACATATTTTTTCTGAGAATAGAAAAAAACTGACAAAAAAACAGCCAACAGTAAACAAAACTTATTCATCTTTATCATTATTTTAAAATTTATGCTAAAAGTATAAAAAAAAGCTATATTTAAGACATCTTATTCAAAATAAAATAATTTTCCTAATAAATTTTATAAATACAAAATACCTAATTACAACAAATAACAGCAATAGATTATTTATCTACAAAAAACGTAAAACCAATTTCAAAAAAGATAAAAAAACCAAAAGAACAAACAAAGAAATCAATTATTTCATCAATTTATATGCATATTTTTCCTACTTTTACTTCTTAAAAATAGATTCCTGAATTTTTTTTCAGGAATTTTCTTTAACTTTTAATTATGAAAATGAAGATAGCATATTTTGGGAGCGAAGCATCTAACACACACATTGTAGCACTACAAACTTTTGAAAACGAAGAATTAATCTCAAAAGCTACTATTCTAGACTGTTTCAAAGCGGTAGAAAATGGTGAAGTAAACAAAGCTGTAGTACCTTTAGAAAATTCTATAGAAGGCACAGTTTCTACTACACTAGACTTTTTATATGAATTTGACGGGATAAAAATAGAAGCAGAAGCAGTAATGCCTATTACTCATCACCTGATGATTCATCCAGAAAATTCTGATCTTGAGATTATCTATTCTCATCCACAAGCTTTGGCGCAATGTTATCATTTTTTAGATAAAGAATACAAAGAAACTATAAAAAAGGAATTCGGTTCTACAGCTGCAGCAGCCAAAAGAGTAGCCGAAAATCCTGAAAAAAAATATGCTGCTATTGCCAATTTATATGCTGCCAAATTTTACAATCTGAAAGTTCTGCATTCTAATATTCAAGATTTTGAACAAAATCACACCAAATTTATTATCATTTCTAAAAAAGAAGGAAGTCTAAAACTTTCTAAAAATAAAGTTGCCGAAAAAACTTCGCTTATACTTACCATGCCAGAAGATCACGCAGGTGGACTACACCAGGTACTTTCTGTTTTTGCTTGGCGAAAAATGAACCTAACCAAAATAGAAAGCAGAACCCTGAAAACAGGTCTCGGAAATTACTTTTTCTTTATTAATGTAGATGGAAATTGGGAAAGCGTACTCCATAAAAACTCCATAGAAGAACTAGAATCTATAGACGTAAAAGTAAAATTTTTAGGACATTATGAAGAATATTTACTCGAGAGTTAAAACCAATTAAACACCAAAGAAATGATGTTGGTCAATATTATTTTAGCAATTCTCATTTTCTTTTTGTATTCTCATTTTAATGGGAAAATCAACCATCTAGAAAACGAAATCAAAGATTTAAAAAGAAGAAATCTTCTTGATAAAAATTCTGAAAACTCACTCAGCGAAGATAAAATAACTTCACCAACTGAAATTTCCGAAGAAAAAATAGTTCCTGAACCTTATTTAACCTTCAAAAATAGAAAAACTGAGGAAACTATTTCTCAAAATATTCCTGAGAATCAAGCTTCCAAAAACAGAGAAAATACATGGATAGATGATGCTTTGGACTTCGTAAAACAAAATATCCTCACCATTATTGGGATTTTGACTTTGGTTATCGGAATTGGATATTTTGTAAAATACGCTATTGATAAAAACTGGATTGGCGAAACGGCAAGATTTATTATAGGACTGCTTACTGGTTTCGGAATTATGGGAATTGGTTATTTCATTCATAAAAATTACAAAACTTTTTCTTCAATTATTTCGGGTGGTGGTATTGCTATTTTATACCTCAGTGTTACGCTTGCCTTCCAAGAATACCATTTATTCACGCAGAATATTGCCTTTATATTTTTAGTTTTCATCACTATTCTTGCGGTAATTACTGCCTATTTTTATGACAGCGAAGTACTTATTATCTTTGCATTAATTGGTGGTTTTGCATCTCCACTTATGGTAAGCAACGGAAACAGCAATTACCTATTTCTTTTCATTTATATTTCTTTGTTAAATTTAGGAATGCTGGCAATTTCTTATCTCAAAAACTGGAAAAGCATTGGCTGGTTTTCCTATTTTACCAGCTATTTATATCTTACCGTTTGGATTTCTGATTCTTTAGACCAAAAAACCATTTATTTTGCTGCTTTATTTTATGTAATTTTCTATGCTTTTGCGATTAGAAATTATATTAAAAATAAAAGCTGGAATGCTCTAGACATCTTACTTTTAGTGATGGTAAATATTTCTAGTTTAATTGCTATTACTTACATTTTCAGAGAATTAGAACTAGAACCTATCATTCTTTTCCCATTAATCTTTGCAGGAATTAATGCTCTACTTTGGGCAATTGAATTAAAAAACACTAGCTCAAAAATTTATCATCCAATTTTCATTGGTATTACTTTAAGTCTCATTACAATTGCTGTTGCCTTACAATTTAATCTTCATATTTTCACTTCACTTTGGGCTATAGAAGGCTCATTATTGCTTTTCATTTGGCACAGAACGAAACAAGATATTTTCAAAAGAGCATTTCTTTTTTTGCTTCCATTAATTTTAATGGCAGAACTTACTTCTTGGACTAAGTACAACGAAATATCTCACTTCAATTTCATTTTTAACCCAATCTTTTTCACGGGTTTATTAATTAGTGTTACGTTTGGCATCAATTACTATTTTATTAAGAAAAGCAAAGCAGAAAATAATCTAAAAATAGAATTTGAAGCTTTCTTTAAATTTCTAGCACTTGCTAATTTATATGTGATTTTTCTTTTAGAATTAATGTACCTCTATAGAAATTCGGATGACAATTTCCTATACATTACAGGACTTTTGTTTACCATTTTCTACATTTTTATTATTCTTTTACTCTCCAGATTTATTTTGGAAGAAAAAGAAGAAGAACTACTATTATTTACCATACCAATTTTAATCATTCTATTGATTTCTAAACCAGACGTTAACGCCTATTTTATTACCAAAACAGGAACATATACGTACTATTTACTTTACACTATTCCTCTTGCTTTTATCATTTGGAAGTTGCTAAAAAAGAAATATTTAACCCTAAAATTTGCTTATATTATTTTGGCAATTTTCTTCACTTACATTATTTCTATAGAACTTTCGCATTTTTATATTATATCAAATGCTTCAAAATTTAATGAAATCCTACCTTTAAAAAGTCGCTATATTTACTTTTATTTGCCTATAATTTGGACGGTTAGCGCCATAACTTTTTTATTTTTAGGATTAAGAAAACAAATTCCTGATTTTGTAAAATTCGGGTTCGCCTTAATTGGATTAATGGCTGTAAAACTCTATGCACTAGATGTTTGGAAAATGGATAATATTTCTAGAATTATAGCTTTTATTATTTTAGGAATTATATTGCTTTCTAGTTCTTTTATGTACCAAAAATTCAAAAGAATTTTAAAAGACCTCATCGAAAATAAAAAATAAACATTCAAAATTTTCTACCATCAATGAATTCTACTCCGCAGAAAAAAAATGTACTTTTCATTATCATTTTGGCATCATTTGGCTATTTTGTTGACATATATGATTTGGTTATTTTCTCTATTGTGCGCGTAAAAAGTTTTACCGAAATAGGAATTTCTGGCGAAGCCGAAATGCTAAAAAACACACAATATGTGCTCAATATGCAAATGGCAGGTTTACTTCTTGGCGGAATTTTCTGGGGAATCATCGGCGATAAATTAGGTCGTGTAAAGGTACTCTTCGGGTCAATTCTTATCTATTCTTTATCTAATATCGCCAATGCATTTGTGCACCAAATAGATATGTATGCTTGGATTAGACTCATTGCAGGAATTGGATTAGCTGGCGAATTAGGGGCAGGAATTACCTTAATTTCTGAAACAATGAGCAAAGAAAAACGCGGTTATGGAACTATGATTGTCGCTACAACAGGTGTTTTGGGAGCTGTTGCCGCTTTTTACATTTCTGAAATTACCACTTGGCGAAATGCTTACATTATTGGTGGTATTTTAGGATTGGTTCTTTTGGCATTCAGAATGGGAACTTTCGAATCAAAAATGTTTAAAAATTCTCAAAATTCAGAAATTCCTAGAGGTGATATTGTGATGCTTTTCAGTACTAAAGAACGATTTCTAAGATTTTTAAAAGTAATTTTGGTAGGTGCGCCTATTTGGTTTTTGGTGGGAATTCTCATCACGTTAGCTCCAGAATTTGGCAAAGAATTACACGCTACAGAAACGCTAAGCGCTGGAAAAGGAATTTTATACTGTTATATCGGGATTTCTCTAGGAGATTTAATTGCAGGACTTTTGGCTCAAATTTTAAAATCAAGATTAAAAACAGTTTTAATCTTCCAAGTTCTCATCATTACATTTGCCACCATTTACTTGAATTCCGAAAATATAACTCCACAAAAATTTAACATTTTGGCGTTTTTAATAGGAATTGGCACAGGATATTGGGCTACTTTTGCCACCATTGCTGCGGAACAATTCGGGACTAATATAAGAGCAACTGTAGCTACTACTGCACCTAATTTTGTGCGTGGATTATTAATACCTACTACTTTCTTTTTTAATTTTTTAGCAGGAAAAACCAACCTTATTACTTCGGCTTACATCACTTTATTTTTACTATGTACAATGGCTTTGACTTCAGTTTTTACCTTAAAGGAAACTTTTTCTAAAGATTTAGACTATTTTGAAACATAAATCTGAAATTTTGTCAGAATTTTAAATTCATATTTTCAAAAACAAGTCATTTTTACCACTCACTATCAATAAGTTATGAAATTTTGTCGCTTTTTTTGAGTGGCATTTTTTTTGTGAAGTTCTTGGTGTAACAAATTAAAATTATTAAATGTTTAACCCAAAAAAATATCACAAAATGACACTTATTAAGAGAAACCCAAACGTACCAGCATTTGCTAATTTTTTCGATGATTTCTTTGCAAAAGATGCTTTTAATTGGAACGACAAAAATTTTGCAGATTTCGGGAATACTTTACCATCCGTAAACGTAAAAGAAGCCGACCAAAATTTTGACATAGAATTGGCGGTTCCTGGAATGAAAAAAGAGGATTTCAAAATTAGCTTAGACCGAAATATTCTTACCATTTCTTCTGAACAAAAATCTGAAACCGAAGAAAAAAATCAAAACGGAAAATACACCAGAAGAGAATTTAATTATAATGCTTTCAGCAGATCTTTTACCCTACCATCACAAGTAGTAGATGCAGAAAACATTGCTGCTAGCTATACAGACGGAATTTTAAAAATAGTAATTCCTAAAAAAGTAAAAGAAGAAAACGCCGTAAAAACCATAGAAATAAAGTAATTTTTTCTTCATATACATTCATATTAAACGAAAAAAGCGAGGCAAATACTGTCTCGCTTTTTTTGTTTATCAATAATTTAGGTCAGAGAAATTATTCCTTTAAAAGTTTCTTGATATCTTCAATTAGAAGTTTTCTATCCGGTTGAAATTTGCCATCTAATTTCGGGTTTTTGCCATTTTCATCTTCATAATTCAAACCAGAATAATATAAAATAGGCATTCCATCTTTGCCAAATCTACATCTTACATTGCCTTCTTTATCCACCAAAGCAATCATTCCGCTGTGGTTAAGGCTTTCAGCTTGGTCGTCTTTATCACCTACGAAAATATCAAATTCATTAGCAACCTTGCCTATATAATCTCTATCACCCGTCAAAAAATGCCAATTAGGATTGGTAACGCCTAATTTTTTGGCATGATTTTTTAGAAATTCTGGAGTATCATTCGTAGGATCAATGCTGATGGAAATAATTCCGAAATCTGGGCTGTTTATCTCTTTATCTACAAACTTCAGATTATTATTCATCACCGGACAAATGGTAGGACATCTGGCATAGAAAAACTCCACCAAATAGACTTTTCCTAACATATCTTTGTTAGAAATTTTCTTATTGTTTTGGTCGGTTAGTACAAAATATGGAGCTTTCATTACGGTATGAAGGCTTTTTTTGAAATAAGAATTGCCAATAAAAATAGCCAAAACAATCACCAGCAAACCTATCAATTGATAACCTAGCATTTTGTTCATCCCAAATTTGGAGGGATTTTTTTTATTAGAACTCATTTTAGTTTTTTATAACGTATTTTTCTGGAGTTTTTTTAAACTCATCTTTGCACATAGAATTACAAAAACCATAGGTTTTACCTTTGTAATTAGCAGTATCTTTTAGATATTCTGCGGTTTTCATTCCACAAACAGGGTCTTCTGCATTCACTACTTTCACATTGAGTTTTTCGTCTTGTGAAGTGTGCATTTTAGAATGATCCACTTTTTTTACTTCCATATTTTCTTTTTTACAAGAAACTACGGTAATTGCCAGAATTCCAGCAATAATATATATTGATTTCATCATTTTATCCGTTATTTTTTAACGTATTTTTTAGGCTCTTTTTTGAAAGCTTCTTTGCAATGCGTTCCACAAAATCCGTACAATTTTTTGTTATAAGTAAGTGTATCTTTCAGAAATTGAGCAGTTTTCATTCCGCAAATTGGGTCTTCTTCATTTACTACTTTTACATTAAGCCTAGCTGGAGCTTTTTTTGTTTCTTGTGAATAAGATAATAGAGATACTGCAACCAATGCAGCAGATAAAATATGTTTCATTTTATTTATGATTAAAAAGTTAGATTTTAAATTGAATATATGATAATAGCCCAAAGTCAATTACCATTTAAAAGTGATTATTTTAAAATAAACATTAAGAAAGTGGCGGATGAAAAACGCTTTCATTAAAGGGTTTTAAGACCAAATTAAAGCAATTCTGAAAATTATTTTCCACGTTTTTTTCGACTGAAAAATCTGCTTTAAACTCTGAAATTTCGTTCATAACAAAAAAGTCTATACTTTTAATCTGAACTTTAGATTCTTTGGCGTTTTGATTTTCAGAAGATTTTAGAATTTCTTTTTTCACATAGCATTTACCATTGCAGCGCAATTCTGGTTTGGCTCTATTCTCACAAAGCTGAGTAGAAATATATTCATAATTTACGGCATAATCTAAGATTGGCATTGCCGTTCTAAGCGCCAAAACCATCAATAGAAATATGGAAATTACTGTTCTCATTTTTAAGAATTACAAATTTAATGATTTAAAAATATAATTTGTGTAATTTTAGTAACTTTGATGAAAGCTTTTAACGGATGAGAAATTTTATATTTTTAGTTTTTCTGTTTTCAATAAAATTATACGGTCAAAACTTCAGCAAAAAAGAACATATTGTAAGATTTATCTATAATGTAATTCCTTGCCCTTGCGCACAATGGTCTAAAGTAAATGACAAAAATAAATATTCTGAAAAATTCTTTCTTATAGACAGCAAAAAATTGACACAAGATGCGGAAGATTTTTGGGATGGTACAAGTTTACCTTTAATTGTAGAAGCAACTGGTGTTTTTTCTGAAAATAAATCTATTCCAAAAGATTTTTCACCAAAAGGTGATGCAGAAAGAGAAAAAGCAAGAATTTTTAAGTACAGAAAAATTAGATTGGTGCAATTAGGAAATAAGAAATTTTAAAATTCTTCAAAAAAGTAACATTGCGTTCCTACGGAACGAATCCACAAAATTTACATTTTAACTTTTTTTACTTTGTAATTCATACTTTGTAATTCATACTTTGTACCTAAAAATACCTTCCCTTCCATTTTTTCTGCAATTCTTCACGGATTTTCTTTTCGGTAGCATTTTCGCCAGGTTCGTAGAATTTAGTGCCTGAAATTTCTTCGGGTAAAAACTCTTGATTTACAAAATTTCCTTCGTAAGAATGGGCGTATTGATAGTCTTTTCCGTAGTCTAAATTTTTCATCAATTTGGTTGGTGCATTTCTAAGATGCAACGGAACTGGCAAATTACCTGTCTGTTTTACCAATGCTAATGCTGCATCTATCGCTTTATAGGTAGAATTAGATTTTGGGGAACAAGCCAAATAAACCGCTGTTTCACTGAGAATAATTCTAGATTCAGGATTTCCGATAACATTCACCGCTTGAAAACAATTATTGGCAATCGTTAAAGCATTTGGATTAGCCAAACCAATATCTTCCGAAGCCAAAATAAGCATTCTTCTGGCAATAAATTTCACATCTTCACCACCTGTAATCATTCTTGCCAACCAATACACTGCACCATTTGGGTCAGAACCGCGCATTGATTTGATAAATGCAGAAATTATATCGTAATGTTGCTCTCCGTTTTTGTCATAAAGCGCCATTGTTTCTTGCAAAACAGAAAGCACATCTTCATTGGTGATTTCTTTTTCTTTTAAATTTTTAAATTGATTGAGAACCAATTCAATAGAATTAATGAGCTTTCTAGCATCACCTCCAGAGTACTGAATAAAGGCTTCTTTTTCACTAATTTTGAAATTCGTTTGCTCTTCTTCATTAAATTTCTTCAAAGAAATTTCTGTGAGTTCTTCTAATTTTTCAAAGCTTAACGATTTTAGAATATAAACTTGAGACCGAGAAAGCAATGCAGAAACCACCTCGAAACTTGGGTTTTCGGTAGTTGCGCCGATTAATACAATCCACCCTTTTTCTACCGCATGAAGCAAAGAATCTTGTTGAGATTTATTAAACCGATGAATTTCATCAATGAATAAAATGGGTGATTTCCCTGAAAAAAGATTTTGTTTTTTGGCTTCTTCTATCACCTCTCTTACATCTTTTACACCAGAAGAAACCGCCGAAAGTTTGTAGAATTTTCTACCAGATTTTTCAGAAATAATTTCTGCTAAAGTCGTTTTACCAGTTCCGGGAGGTCCCCAAAAAATAAGAGAATTGAGCGTGTCATTTTCTAGCATTTTTCTAATGGTTCCGCTGTTACCAGTAAGATGTTCTTGTCCTAAAACTTCGTCTAGAGTTTTTGGTCTGAGTTTTTCGGCTAAAGGAATATTTTGGTTCAATTTTTTTTAATTATTATACAAAAATATTATATTTTATTTAATTTTTTATTAAATTTGTATATCTAAAAACTAAAAGTCATGGAGTCTATTACTGCCGTTTTATAACAAAAACTGGCGTAAGATTACAATTAAAGTATATTGCCAGTTTGTTTATATAAAACTAAAAAAACAATATACAATCATGAGAAATTTTCATCACTTCCGCAAAATCCTGTTTTTATTTTTCTTTTGTTTCAGTATTCTGATATTAGCACAATATGTTGGAATTAATACCACTTCGCCCGAAAAGGAATTAGATATAAACGGTGAGTTAAAAGTAAGAACTATTAACCAAATGAGCAGCCTTTCTGGTAACGAAAGTATTATATTAGTAAGTAACACGGACAATGTATTAAAAAAAATAGACCCAAGTTTATTGACTACTGTAAGTAATACAAGTGTTTTATCAGTAAAAAAGGAATCTAACCTTTCACTACTAAGTTTAAGTTTTGATATTACTAATGATTGGAAAATTATAAATTTTAGTACAAGTGACATAAAAATAGGCAGTACAAGCAATTTTTCTGGCGGTATATATACTGTACCTTCTACAGGAATTTATAAAATAGGATATTATTTTAGATATGGAAATGGAATACAAGCTACTCTCTTATCTACACAACCTATTATTGGAATTTTAAAAACTACAGATAATACTATTTCTGTATTAGACTCTAGAGAATTTCAAGGGATAAGTGTTCCGCTTGTATTAAGCATAAATCTTACAGAAAATAGCATAGATTCTATTTATTCTCTTCAAGCTGGTGATAAAATTGTTTTTGCTATTAATACAGGAGGCATTAGCTTATCTTTACTGAATGCTAGTTCTAGCTCTGCGTACATTTATAAAATATCTAACTAAATAAAGCAATCATATATTTGTTGATTATTTTTTATTATTTATTCTAAAAATTTGAGCTATTTTTGCAAGGTAATGCTCAACAAAATCCTCATATTTCCTTTGATTATTTTGATCAAGTTTTATCAATATGCCATTTCGCCTTGGTTAGGAAAAAACTGTAGGTATGAGCCAACTTGTTCGCATTATACTTTGGAAGCGCTTAAAGTTCACGGACTTTTTAAAGGTGGATTTTTAGGAATTAAAAGAATAATGAGTTGCCATCCTTGGGGCGGAAGTGGTTATGACCCAGTTCCACCGAAAAAAAATTAAGAGAATAAAACATCCTAAGTTTCTCTATTACAATGAGGTGAAAAAATTTAAAAAAAAATTAACGGGGTGTCTGTAACAATTATATAAAACCAGAACTAAATAAATAAAAATATGAATTTAGCTACGCTACTCTACTACACTTGGGATCCTTCTAAAGGAATAGAAATAGGTTCTTTTACACTGCATTATTACAGTTTAATGTTTGTTTTAGCATTCGGAATTGGCTATTATTTATTTGTAAAAATGTTTAAAATAGACCACGAAAGCGAAAAAAGCTTAGATTCTATCTTTACTTGGACATTAGTAGGAACGATTTTAGGAGCTAGATTAGGACACGTAATTTTTTATCAACCAGAGCTTTTCAAACAAGATTTTTTAAGTGTTTTCTTACCAATACAGACTGTTCCAGAATTCAAATTTACAGGATTTTCAGGATTAGCAAGTCACGGTGCTGCCATCGTTTTGGTATGTTCTACCATATTTTTAGCAATAAAAGTATTGAAAAAAAATCCTTTTTGGTTGCTTGATAGACTAGCAATTACGGTTGCATTAGCTGGATTTTTCATTAGAATTGGAAATTTCTTTAATTCTGAAATTGTAGGAAAACCAGCTCCAGACTTTGCTTTTGCAGTTCAATTTCCACAAGATCATAGTTATGGAGATACAGTTCCACGTTATCCTACTCAATTATTTGAGGCGTTTTCTTACCTCGCTTTGTTTTTTGTAATGTGGGGAATTTATCTTTATACCAAGAAAAAATATAGCCAAGGTTGGCTTTTCGGATTTTTCTTTGCCGTTTTGTGGACGATTAGATTTTTAGTAGAATTTTTAAAAGAACCACAAGGTCAAGAAAAAATTACTTGGGGAATTCTAAATACGGGTCAGGTTCTCTCTATACCACTTATTATTGTAGGAATTATTTGTATGATTTATTCCTCAAAAATGAAATACGAAGATAAAGTAGAAGCATAAAAAATAAAGGAAACCGAAAATGGTTTCCTTTTTTAGTATAATATTTTAAAAACTTCGCCAAGGTTGTCAATTACATCACTTGGCAGCATCGCTTCTTTAGAGTGTTTTTTTGCGGCAAGATCTGCTGCTTTTCCATGAATCCAAACTCCAAAAATAGAAGCGTTTTTGGGCGAATAATTTTGAGCCAAAAGAGAGGTAATAATTCCCAAAAGAACATCTCCGCTTCCGCCTTTTGCCAAACCAGAATTGCCCGTAATATTATAAAAAACCTCACCTTCTGGAGTTACAATCTGTGTATGATGGTCTTTTAAAACAATAAAAATCTGTAATTCCTTAGCTTTTAGCTTCGCTAAATTTAATCTTTCAAAAGAGTTTTTGGTTTCGCCAAAAAGTCTCGCAAATTCTTTAGGATGAGGCGTAATAATCGACTTTTCTGGGATTAAATTTAATTTTTTTGAATTTTTAGCTAAAATATTGAGTGCATCTGCATCTAAAACCAAAGGCAGAGAATAATTATTTAAAAATTCTAAAAATTTCTCTTCTGTTTCGGGGTCTGTTCCCAAACCAGCCCCAATACCACAAGTGAAATCATTTTCTACTTCAAAATTTTGAATAAAATCTTTGCCTCCGTACAAAAACATTGCTTCTGGACAAGAAGTTTGTAGAATTTCGTAACCGCATTTCGGAGCGAGAATATAAGTTAAACCGCTTCCCGTTTTCAAAGCCGATTTTGTAGCCAAAACCGCTGCTCCTATTTTCCCGAAACTTCCTGCAATGATGCAAGTTTTACCAAAATTTCCTTTGTGCGAAAAATCGTTTCTAGGTTTGTAAATTTTCTTGATCAAATTTTCGTCAATTATAAAATCTGAAGTTTTGGTCTCATTAATGAATTTTTCACTCAAATTAATATCTAAAATCTCAATTTTACCACAATACCGTCCTGTTTCGGGATGCAAAAAAGCTTTTTTATAAAACTGAAAACTTAACGTATCATCTGCCTTAAAAACCACAGCATTTGTATCTATTATTTCATCACAAAATAAGCCCGAAGGAATATCAATAGAAATTTTAGTTCCTTTTGCGGAATTCATTTTTTCTATGGTTTTAGCCAATTTTTCTTCCATTTTTCTATTGAGTCCGCTTCCAAAAACAGCATCAATAACCACCTCATTTTCAATAATTTCACTTGAATCAAATTCTGAAAAATCTTTAATTTCAATTCCTGAAAGCTCTTTCAATAGACTAAAATTGATGGTTGCATCTTTTGAGAAATTCTGTAGAGACAAGTCCGTATAAACTTCCACATCAAAATTCAAATAATATAACATTCTGGCGATGGCAAAACCATCTCCGCCATTATTGCCATTTCCACAAAAAATGTGGATTTTTTGTTCAATATCTAGACGTTTAAAAAGATAATCTGTGCATTTCTGCGCAGCTCTTTCCATTAAAAAATGAGAAGTAATTGGCTCATTATGAATAGTAAACTCATCACAAGCGCGTATCTGAGAAGCAGTAAAAATTTTCATAGTGAAATATACTTACACAAATTTATTACTTTAAATCTCATTAATTCGTATTAAAAATAATATTATCATTGTTTTTCTTGATTTTCACGGTTTGTCAGCATTTTTTTATAATTTTGTTTTCTTAAAAATACAAAACTATGGGATTTATTAAAGAATTTAAAGAATTTGCAGTCAAAGGAAATGCATTTGATTTAGCAGTAGGTGTAATTATAGGAGGTGCTTTTGGTAAAATTGTAACTAGTGTAGTAGATGATCTAATTATGCCAATTGTAGCTGCAATTGTAGGTAAGCCAGATTTCAGCAATTTATATCTTGCAATGGGAAAAGGTTCTGAGGCAATTCCTGCTGGAACAGCATTGGCAAAAGCAAAAGAGCTTGCTCCAGATGCTTCTATTTTTGCTTATGGTAACTTTATTACTGTGCTTATCAATTTTATTTTACTGGCGTTTGTGGTATTTCTTTTAATTAAAGGAATCAATAAAATGAAGAAAGAAGAAGAAAAATCAGCTGCTCCTGAAGCACCAGCTGGTCCTTCACAAGAAGAATTATTAGCAGAAATTAGAGATTTACTCAAAAATAAATAACAAACAGAAAGCTCCGATTTTTCGGAGCTTTTATTTTTTATATACTTTTAAATACTGCGGAGATAAATATAGATTTCATCTTTTAGGTGAACTCTTTTTTTCCTAAGATCTGTAAGGTGCTCATCTGTGGTGTGATTTTGCTCACCGTCTTCATAATGCTCTATCAGTGCATTCACCTCTTCATAATTTACATAAAGTTTTAGAAATTTATTATCTGAAATTTTCAGCTCAGAGATTTTGTCTGTAAATTCAGGAAATTCGTGGGTAATTGTGTGGTGTTCCATAACTTTTAAGTTTTAAGTGAATTAAACTCTTTTTGTACACTAAAGTTAGGAAATATTACTCAATTATCTTTTATGAAAATTGTCACTATATTTTATCATTAAATCTACTGTTGCTGTTGTTGCATCTGCATATGTCGCCAGTAAGAATTGTTGTTTTCTACCGTTTCTGGAATTTCGTTTATGCTTACAAAAGACGGTTTTTCTACTCTATCACTGAAAAAATCATTATAAATCGCAGAAATATGACTATCCGTATTTTCTACCACCACTGTAACTTCTAATCTATGCTCTAAATTTCCTTTGTAAATTCCTTTTACCGGTGTACAATCGTGAAAATCTTTTCCTACCGCCAATCTTACGTGTCTATCTGAAACCAAACAATTATTGGTAGGATCTATACCAATCCAACCGTACGTTGGTAAAAACACTTCTACCCAAGCGTGGGTAGCACCTTCACCTCTTAAATCGTGATTTTTAGGACAAATATAGCCACTCACATATCTTGAAGGCACCCCTACAATTTGCAGCATTTCTAATAATAAATGTGCAAAATCCTGACAAACACCAGCTTTTAAATTCCAAATTTCGTCAATATTCGTTTCTATAGTGGTAACACCTTGTTTGTAAGTGAAATTTTCAAAAATATATTTTGAAATATTAAAAGCATTTTCAAACACTGGTTTTTCTTTATTAATCAAAGATTTTACAACCTCAGTAATTTCCTTTTTAGAACTAAAATCCTCAATTTCTAAGAAATCTTTCAAAGTAAAATCGTTTCTTAGGTTTTCTATTTCATTCCATTGTTCTGATGGAGAAATTGACAAAACAGGTTCTTCTATAGGGATTACTTCTACCACAATATTAGATTGAATGCTTAATTCTGAATGAGATTTAAGAATATTAAAAATTCCTAATTGATTGAAGTAATGATCTTTGAAAATCTCAATACTCGGAGAGTCTGTAATCCTAATCGATTGAAAATGCAAAGTCTGATGCAAATCTTGAATAGGATAAAGCATTATCTGATTAATAGACTCATAAACAGGAGACTTGTAAAAATAATGCGTGATATGTTTAATTTTATACTTTGCCATAATTTATAAATAACCGAAATAAAATTTAGAAAAT
Organism: Flavobacteriales bacterium UBA1937; assembly: GCA_002337005.1. GTDB lineage: Bacteria > Bacteroidota > Bacteroidia > Flavobacteriales > Weeksellaceae > Cloacibacterium. Next base: position 79,777 of record DDFD01000053.1, read on the forward strand.
AAATTAGATAAATAACTGATGTCTTCTTCGATGTCTTCTAGATAAAGAAGTAGCTTTTTGCCATCTTCCATATCTGGTTTAGAATATTGAAATTTACTGAGAATTTTACCAACTTCGAACTGAACGGTATTAAAAGCTTCTGCTGTAGAATCTTCTCTTATTCTTTCTAGTCTAGTTTTAATTCTGTTGAGCGCATAATAGACAGAATTGGTGAAAATAGGATTGAAAAGCACATAATTAATGATATTTTGCACTGTAAGTTCGCCTCTGTACGTTTTATTGTACAATTCGTATCCTGAAAGTGAATACAAAAGATACCTAAAAGAAGTTACTTCGTGCTCATTGGTAATGTCATAGTCAATTTCTTTAATTTTTACAGATAAAATTTTCAGCGTTTGCAAAGCTTGTTCTATATGTCTGCCAATGCTCATAAAAGAATAACCTACACCTCTATCCATCGTTGTATTAATCATCCCAACGTACAATACAGATTGCTGCATTATAGAATCCATAGCTTCCATAGAATCTTGATACTTAAGTTGATGATTTATTTCGTCGTTCCTTACGAAATGGTAAAAATTATTCAAAGTTTGCCACATTTCTTTAGTAATGTGATCTTGTGAAGCTCTGGCATTTTCTCTGGCGTAGAAAATATTATTGATAATAGAAGAAGGATTGTCTTTATCAGTAATCAAATAAATTAAAGCATCAGAATAACTCCAATTCTTAAAATCATCATTTTTTAAAACATCTTTGCTTCCATATTGTTCTACTATAAATTTCCAATTGTCTTTTATGGCATTATCTTGCAGTGCTACGTAATTGGTTTGTAATAATTTTATTTCAGATTTTGTACGTTCCATATATCTGGACATCCAAAAAATTGAATCTGCTACTCTACTCAGCATATTTTTAGTTTAAATGTAGTTAGTAATTTGGTATTTGATAGTTTGCACTTTGTACTTTAATTTATTCGCTTAAAACCCAAGTATCTTTACTACCACCACCTTGAGAAGAATTTACCACCAAAGAACCTTCTTTGAGTGCTACTCTAGTCAAACCACCAGGAACAATGTCAATTCCTCGAGGTCCGTACAAAGCAAAAGGTCTTAAATCTACTCTTCTTGGCGAAAGTTCATTATTAATGAAACAAGGCGATGAAGATAAATTGATGATAGGTTGCGCTATAAAATCTCTAGGATTTTCGGTAATTGCTTTTTTGAAATCATTGATTTGTTCATCTGTTGCACTATTTCCTATCAACATTCCATAACCTCCACTTCCATTGGTACGTTTTATCACCATATCATTCATTTTCCCGAAAACCATTTCTCTATAATCTTCGTTTTCCATATGGTAAGTTGGTACATTATTAAGAATCGGCGTTTCGTTAAGGTAATATCTAATCATATCCGGAACATAAGCGTAGATTGCTTTATCATCAGAAACTCCATTACCAATGGCATTTACAATATTTACGTTTCCTGCTCTGTAAGCCCAATACAAACCTGCAACTCCCAACTGACTGTCTGGACGAAAAACCAAAGGGTCTAAAAACTCATCATCTACTCTTCTGTAAATTACATCTACTTGTACCAAACCTCTGGTTGTTTTTTTGTAAACTTTCAGATTATCAACCACCAAATCTCTGCCTTCTACCAATTCTATTCCCATTAATTTAGCGAGAGTAGAATGTTCAAAATAAGCAGAATTATAAATTCCTGGGGTTAATAAAACCACTTCTGGCTTACTTGTTTGTAAATTAGAAAGCTCAAGTAAATTTTTAAGCAATAAATCAGGGTAATTTCTTACAGGTTGTACCTTATTATTTCTTAATGCATTAGGGAAAATTCTATTGCTAATATTTCTATTTTCGAGCATATAAG
>DDFD01000012.1 GCA_002337005.1 Flavobacteriales bacterium UBA1937
CATTTTATATATAATTTATTTTAATACCATTTAAAATTTAAAAAATTCTGTAAAAGCCACGAAATCGAAGATTCGGCGAAGCCAAGTGGCGGAATATAATAGCGTCGGGGTAGCCCGATGGAAAAGTAAATGAAGCAAAGGTGAGCCCTGAAATCGAAGATTCGACGTAGTCAAAGGGCGAAATGTTTTTAAAGTGAATTCAAACCCAAAATAGTATAAGATATAAAAGTACAAAATTTTATCTTTTTTGAAAAAAATTCTATTCTGCTTCAAACTTTTATTTATGAAAAAAAATCCGCTCTATTTTTTGAAGCCGTTTTTTTATTTTGTTAATATTATATTTCCATTGGAATCATAAGAAAATTCCCAAGAACTTTCACTAAAAGAAGTCAAATTATTATTTTGATCATACGATTTAATGAGTAGATGTCTATAATTATTTTTTGATAATGATTTATAAAAATATTCTTCTAGTAAATAAAGCTTTTTGAATGGATTTTTTGCATTATCATAATTTCCAAAAATCGTTTCTTTTCTACCACCATCAATTACATCATTATGTTTTGATACTAAAACTGATTTGATGAGATTTCCATTATTATCATATTCAAATTTTTCTGAAGAAGTTAGGACATAATCACTGGGGTTTTTAGGGTCATAAGGCATATTTGGAAATCTCGTTATGATTTCTGTAAGTTTTGAATTGGTATATTTATATGATAATTTTTTATCAAAAATAGGATTGTTTGAAGGAACATATTTTTCTATTATTTGATTATTTAAGAGCATGTAAACTTTATTATTCGGTTGAATAGCTAAATTCGGATCATCTACATAATCGCTTGATGTAGCTTTATTATTTTCATAGATTATTTTGATATTAACACTTTTTGAGAAAAGTCCAGAGAATCCAGTAGTTCCTATAAGTGGCAAGAAACCTCCTTTTTTATTGATTAATCTTTTATTGTTATCATAAGTAAAATGATAATTATTATCAGTTTCTGGATTCCACATTCCATCTGGAATAGTCCATCCATAATTAATTTTTTCTGGCATTAAATCCTCTTCTAATTTTGTATTTGAATCTTCATCTCTACAGCTGATTAATGAAATTGCTAAAATCATTAAAGAAAAATTCTTAATAATTAAATCTGTAATTGTTTTTATTTTTTTCATAGTTATTGATTTTAGTTATTTCAAATAAGGATACATCACTTTAGTCCATAGTTGGTAACCTTCGGGTTTCATATGCAGCATATCTTCTAAGAAAATATCTTTTCTTACCTTTCCGTTTTCATCATTCATTACCTTGGTAATATCTATAAAATCAGTATTTTTTTTAGTTTTTAAAAATGATTTAATTTTTAGATTCACTTTCTTCATTATGGGCCAATATTCTTCTCTACTTGGCGAATATTTAATGGAGACATAAGAAATATTAGCATTAGGATATTTAGTTCTTACCGTATTAAAAAACTGTTTGAATCTATTGAGAACTTCTTTTGCAGAAGGTTTGTCTGTGTGTACTACATCATTTTCTCCACAGTAAATAACCACTTGTTTTGGTTGATAAGGATTAAGTAAATCTTCGGCGTAATAATTGAGATTTGCCAGTCTAGAACCTCCGAAAGCTCTATTGATAATGGTTTTATCAGGAAAATAATCGTTTACATCTTTCCATTTTGTAAAAGAAGAACTCCCTAAAAATAGAATAGCATCTTTAGGTGGAGCTTTTTCCTCATTAAGTTTTTTGAAATGTTGAACATCATCATAAAAATCAGGTTTCTGTTGAGCAAAAATCCCCACGAAACAAAACGCCAATAAGAGCGTAAAAAACTTGAATAAATTTTTCATTAAAAATAATTTAGCTTCAGCAATATATTCATTACCGAAAATTCTTACCAAATTTAGGAAATCTTTATTGGTTGAGAAGCGTTTCTAAGAAATTAATAAGTTGATTAATGTCATTTTGATTGGTAGCAATTCCTACGGAAATTCTAGTGGCACCACGCATTTTCCCTAAAAATTTAATCATATCTTTATAATCGCCTTCTTGATGAGAAGAGTAATAGGTAGCTAATTCGTTGTCTGTTAAGCAGTTATTGGTTTCGTCTATTCCAGGATTGCAAAAACAACCAGAACGAAGAGAAATATTAAATTGATTTGCTTGCTCTTCTATTTGTTCAAATTCATAGCGAATTCCGTCTTTATTGTAAAAAGCTAAAATGATGGTTCCTCCTAAATTTTGATGATTTTTTGGTCCAAAAATTTGAACTAATTTTTGTCCGTTTTCGTGTTTTAGGCTTTCTAATCTTTCGAAAACGTACTTTCGAAGAGAAGCTACTCTTTCATTAATTCTTTCAATGCCAATGTTTTCGATATAATCTAGTCCAATTTTAATGGCAGGAATATCTAGATAATTAAGCGTTCCGTCTTCGAATCTTTCGTGATTATTAATCAAAAAATGCTGAATGGTATTCACAGAAACTAGACTTACCGTTCCACCGGCAAACCAAGGTTTTCTTAGTTTTTTGAATTTTTCTTTATTCACCAAAAGACAACCAATACCAGTAGGATAACCGAAAATTTTGTAGAATGACACCGAAACAAAATCTGGTTTTATTTCCTTTAAATCTAATCGATTGGTAGGTACAAATGCTGCGGCATCTAGCAAAACATCCCAACCTAAATCTTGTGCTTTTTTAATCCAATCTAAATCGTGTTTTACACCAGAAACATTAGACTGAGCAGGGAAGGCTAGAAGTTTACTCTCGTATTCTGAAGCGTCTTCTAATTGTTCTTTTAAGAAATTTTCATCTATGGTTAAATCCTGATAATAGATTGGCGCATAAGTTACTTTACCACCTTTTGATAAGCAGAACTGACGAATTCCGTTCACCGAATTATGATTGTCTGCCAAAAGTAAAAAATGTGATTTTTCATTAAAAGGATAGCTTTCTCCTACAATTTTTAAAGCTCCAGAAGCATTTTGAGTGAAAATACAGAAATAATCTTCTGCATTGAAAAAATCGATTACTTTTTGGCGGGCTTCTTCTACCAATTTGGTTGCCAATTGCGAAGTAGGATTGGTAGAATGAGGATTTCCGAGGATATTATTAATGAGTAAATCCTGATGTTCCATAATTTGAGATTTAGCATACAGATTTCCTCCGGTATAGTCTAGATATACTTGTTTGTTATTATCTAGACGTTTGTATTCTACATTTCTAAGGATTTCGAAAAAATCATGATGCGCTAAAATCGCTTTGTTCTCAGTTAATGTACTCATTTTTACTTTTTTTCAAAAATAAAAAAAATCACAGAATTTTCTGTGATTTTCTATAATATAAATTTTTTAGATTAATTTTTTCACCCAACAACCAACACCCAACATTAATATGCCATTTCTACAATTTTCTTAGCATCTTCGGGTTTTACAATTCCTCTTTCACCTAATGCTAACCATTTTCTATCAAGGAAGGTTTTTTCTACCAATTCTGCAGTTCCTACATAATTTTCGGTATAGTCTGATAGTTTGGTAGCAATTCCTAAGCTTTGGAAGAATTTTTCTAAATGTTCAATTCCTTGGTTGGCTTTTTCTTCTAAAGAACCTTCGGTTACATTCCAAACTCTTTCGGCATATTGTGCTAGTTTTTCTTTTTTAGCTTCGAAATTATATCTGTAATGGCTAGGTGCAATCACCGCCAAAGTTCTAGCATGGTCTATCCCGAATTGTGCAGTAAGTTCGTGCCCCATCATATGAACTGCCCAGTCAGAAGTTACTCCTTTTTGGATTAAACCATTAAGAGCCATCGTACAACTCCACATAAAGTTAGCTGCCGCATCATAATCAAACTCTTCTGCCATCATTTTCGGAGCTATTTCTTGTAAAGTTTGTAAGATACTTTCAGCAAATCTATCTTGTAATGTAGCAGATGTTTTCACGGTCATGTATTGTTCCAAAACGTGCGTGTATGCATCTGTAATTCCGTTAGCAATTTGTTTTTTAGGAATAGAACGAATAACTTCTGGGTCTAAAACTGAAAAAACAGGGAAAAGCCCAGGACCGCCCATTGCTAATTTTTGTTTGGTAGCTCTTCTAGAAATTACAGAACCAGAATTCATTTCAGAACCAGTAGCAGGTAAAGTAAGTACAGAAGCGAAAGGTAAACCTTTACCTTCTTCAGTCCTGATTCCTTTTTGTAAAATATCCCAAGGTTCGCCATCATACTTAGCGGCAGCCGAAAGAAATTTTACACCATCTATTACAGAACCACCACCTACAGCTAGCATATAAGTAATGTTTTTTTCTTTAATGATTGTAAGAGCTTCTAGTAATACTTCGTATTCTGGGTTAGCAGGAATTCCACCGAATTCTTCCCATTCATAACCTTCTAGAGCAGATTTTACTTGGTCATAAACACCATTAGATTTTATGCTTCCACCACCATAGAGTACTAATATTTTTTCTGTTTTCGGGATTTCTTTGGAGATTTTTGCAATCTCACCTTTACCGAAAATAATTTTTGTAGGATTTTTAAATTCAAAGTTTAACATATTCGTAAAATTTTTCTTCAAAATTACGAATTTGAAAATGATAAAAATTAAAATTTCATATAAACTTAACATAGAAATATTCAATAATAGGTGTAATTTTAAGAGTTTTTCCTAAATTTGTTATATGATAAATGAAGCCCGATTAGAAAAATTCCGACAGGTTGTAGAGACTAAGTTTCAGATTTACAACAGTCTATTTATGAGTCTTCCGTATGATAAAATGACCAATATTGGTATGTTGCTCCCATTTTTATATGAGGAAAGCAGAGATGGTTATGAAGAAGGGAAATCCCCAGAAGAAATAGTGGAAGAGTTTTTTAAGAAGCATACAGAATTAGAAACTGAAGATCAAAAGCTAGAACTTCTTTTTAAGATTATTCAATATATCGAAAGGCAAGTAGTGCTTTTTGATAGTATAGAAGATGCCGCCTTTTCTCAGTTACACTCAGAGAGTGATGCGGGAACTGTAATGCAACTCCACGAAAGAGCTGTGCAGGAGCATCAATTTTCTAAAGTTCAAGAAAAGTTAGAGGATTTTGGGATTAAAGTGGTTTTTACGGCGCACCCTACACAATTTTATCCCAATTCTGTACAGCGAATTTTACACGATTTGCGTGCTGCTATTCTTAAAGATGATATTTCTGAAATAGATCTTTTGCTTCAGCAATTGGGCAAAACACCATTTGTAAATAAAGAAAGACCAACACCACTAGATGAAGCATTAAGTATTATTTATTACTTAAGAAATGTGTATTATGATGCATTCGGAGAATTGTACAAAAAACTGAAAGAGTCTTTTTCTGCCAATAATTTTGAAATTCATCAAGATGTAATTCAACTCGGTTTTTGGCCAGGTGGTGATAGAGATGGTAACCCTTTTGTAACGGCAGATGTTACTCTGAAAGTAGCAGAAGAACTGAGAGTTTCTATTCTTAAAAATTATTACAATCATCTGAAAAGTTTGAGAAGAAGATTAAGTTTTAGAGAAGTTTCTGAGGTTTTAGAAAAATTGAGCAATGAATTATATCAAAATATTTTTAAAAATACTCAATCTATTTCCGCTTCTCAGATTTTAACTTATTTAGATGAAGCGCAAGGAATTTTAGAATCTCAGCATAATGGTCTTTTCAAAGGTTTGATAGAAGATTACAGAGACCGTGTGAAAATTTTCGGGACCCATTTTGCTACTTTAGATATTAGACAAGACAGCAGAATTCACCAAAAAGTAATTGATGAAATTGTAGAAAAATATACTGATAATGACGTTTCTTTGTTAAAAAATTCTGAAAAAGTGGAAATTTTAATGACCGGAAATATTACCGCTAATCCAGATAATTTCGAAGATGAAATTATCAGAGAAACTCTGAAAAGTGTAATTAATGTGAAGAAAATCCAACAAAGTAACGGAGAAAGAGGTATGCACCGATACATTATTTCTAACTCTGATACTGTGGAAGATGTGATGAATGTTTTTGCACTATTTAAAGTATGCGGTTATCAAGACGAAGAAATAAATGTAGATATTGTTCCACTTTTTGAGACAATGGAAGGTTTGGCAGATGCAGAAGAAGTGATGAGAAAACTATATCATTATCCTGTTTATCAGAAACATCTTGCCAAGAGAAATAAAGTACAAACCATTATGCTAGGCTTTTCAGACGGAACTAAAGATGGTGGTTATCTAAAAGCAAACTGGGAAATTTATAGTACCAAAGAAAAACTAACCCAAGTTTCAGAAGAAAATGAAGTGAAGGTTATTTTCTTTGATGGTAGAGGTGGTCCACCAGCTAGAGGTGGTGGCAAAACGCACCAGTTTTATGCTTCGCAAGGAAAAACGATTGCTAATAATAAAATAGAATTAACGATACAAGGACAGACCATTACTTCTGTTTTCGGAAATAAAGATCAAGCGAAATATAATTTTGAACAATTATTGACCGCAGGAATTGAAAATGAAGTTTTCAAAAACCATAAAAAAGACATTACCGAAGATGAAAGAGAATTGATAGAAGAATTGGCAAGTTACAGTTATGAAAAATATTCTGCACTGAAACAGCATCCTCTTTTCGTTCCTTATTTGCAAGAAATTAGTACATTACAATATTATGGTAAAACCAATATTGGTAGTCGCCCTAGCAAGCGTGGTGCAGGTAACGAATTGAAATTTGAAGACCTTAGAGCTATTCCTTTTGTAGGAAGTTGGAGTCAATTAAAACAAAACGTTCCAGGTTTCTTTGGTTTCGGAACTTCTA
>DDFD01000087.1 GCA_002337005.1 Flavobacteriales bacterium UBA1937
CTTCTAATAAATCTGCTTCAGAAATATGATAATCTTCGTACTTTTTATCTATTTGATTAGGTGTTGGCATATATTCATCAAAAATCGCTTTCGCTACAGGCACTAAACCAGGATGCGCTACCCAAGTTCCATCGTGCCCGTTTTTCACTTCTCTTTCTTTATCAGCGCGCACTTTTGCATAGGCTATTTCGTTTTCTTCTTCATTATTTTTTACCGGAATTTGCGCTGCCATACCTCCCATAGCGTGAACTCGGCGTTTATGACAAACCTGAATTACACGCTTTGAATAAGCACTCATAAAAGGTGAAGTCATGGTTACTTGGTCTCTGTCAGGAACTAAAAACTCTGGATGGTTTCTAAATTTTTTGATATAAGAAAAAATGTAATCCCATCTTCCGCAGTTAAGTCCTGAGCTATGCTCTTTCAGTTCGTACAAAATTTCATCTAACTGAAAAGAAGCGGTGATGGTTTCTATGAGGACTGTTGCTTTAATTGTCCCCTGATTAATTCCTAAATAATTTTGCGAAAAATTGAAGACCTCATTCCACCATCTTGCTTCTTTATAATGTTCTAGTTTGGGTAAATAAAAATAAGGACCACTTCCGTTTGCTAATAAATTTTTAGCATTTCTGAAGAAATAAATTCCAAAATCTATCAAAGAGCCTGAAGCCTTTTCTCCGTTAATTTCTATATTTTTTTCTTCTAAATGCAGTCCCCTTGGTCTTACAATTAGCGTTGCCAAATTTTCTTTGAGGTGATAAGACTTACCTTCTTCGTTTACGAAATCTATTTTTCTATTAATAGCATCAGTAAGGTTAATTTGTCCATCCATACAATTTTGCCAAGTTGGCGCATTAGAATCCTCAAAATCTGCCATAAAAGTAGAAGCTCCAGAATTTAAGGCATTGATAATCATTTTCCTATCAACAGGACCTGTGATTTCTACTCTTCTGTCTTGCAAATCATTAGGTAATTTGCTACAAGTCCAATAATCTTCTCTTATTCCACGGGTTTCTTTCGGAAAAGCAGGCATTATTCCCTGATTAATCATTTCTTGAACTTTTTTTCTCTGTTCCAAAAGCTCTATTCTTTTATCATTAAATTTTTTGTGAAGCTGAATTAAAAATTTTTCAAGACCTTCAGAAAAAATCTGGGTATATTTTTCTTGTGCAATGATTTTAAATTCCTTTTCCATAATATTTTGATTTTGTTGATTTTACTTACATTTTTAGACATCAATAATTTTTAAACAAAGAATAATATTGAATTCTGTCTGAGACAAATATATAAAATATTTTCACTTATAGCGAACGTTCGCTATTTTTATTAAAAATTTTATTATGCGAAAAATCGCTTTTATTTATTATCTTTGTACTGAAAGGAATTACAGAGTTATTTAGAATTATTATAAATTCATTTTTCTTAACTTTTCAATCTGTTTTTGAAGCAAATTTTGAGATTTTAAACCAACTAAAAACGCCAAATTTTGAAATCAAAATCACAAAAAATAGATTTTAAATAAAAGTAAGAGCCTAATAAAACAAACTAAATCTTAAAAATATGACCAGCGAAAGTGATTTTATAAAAACAGTTTTCGGATTAAAACTAAGACAACAAAGACAAAAAAAAGACTGGTCTTTGCAAGATTTAGCAGACAAAACCAAGCTTTCTAAATCTTATCTCAACGAAATAGAAAACGGCAAAAAATACCCAAAACACGACAAAATTCTACAATTAGCAGAAGTTCTCAGTTGTAAGTTTGATGATTTGGTTTCCACGAAATTAGACAAAAACCTTGCCCCTTTTGGAGAACTTTTACAGAGCGATTTTTTTAAAGAAATTCCTTTAGACCTTTTTGGAATTAATAAAAATACACTCATCAACATCATCAGCGAAGCGCCGAAACAAATCACCGCTTTCATCAATACTTTGATAGAAATTTCGCAGAATTACAACTTAGGGAAAGAGCGATTTTATTTTGCCGTACTTAGAAGTTTCCAAGAGTTACACGATAATTATTTCCCAGAAATTGAAAAAACGGCTCAAGATTTCGCTTTTGAAAACAATTTAAAACTCGGAAAAAACATAGACATTGAACATTTAGAAAAATTTCTCACCGAAAATTTCGGCTACGAAATAAAATCTGAAAACTTCGAAACACACGGAACGCTCAATAATCTTCGTTCGTTATATATTCCGGAGAAAAAACTACTTCTCCTAAACCAACTTTTAGACGAAAGCCAAAAAACCTTCATATTCGCTAAAGAAATTGGCTTTAATGTTTTGAAACTCTGTCCTAGACCCAACACGTACTCTTGGCTAGACTTTTCGAGCTTTGATGAATTACTAAACAATTATTACGCCTCTTATTTTGCAGGTTGCATTTTAATCCCGAAAGATGAATTGGTAGAAAAATTAGAAGATTTTTTTGACGAACCAGAATGGAATTCACAAAAATTAGCCGAACTGATTTCTCATTTCACCAATTCCCCTGAAACTTTTTACTATCGATTAACCAATATTCTTTCTTCGGAATTTGGCATCAAAGATTTATTTTATCTTTGTTTCGTCAAGAAAAAAGACACCGATAAAATACAGATTTTAAAAGAGTTACACCTTAATCAGCAGCAAGCTCCGCACGCCAATTCTATGAACGAGCATTATTGCCGAAAATGGATTGCCATCAAAAATCTGAAAGAATTAAAAGAAAATGAAACCCTTACTTCCGCTCAAATTTCGCATTATAAAGACTCTGGATTGAGCTATTTAGTACTTTCCACTTCTCATAAAAACCCTTTTTCTGATGGCGCCAACCGAAGTTATTGCATCGGGATTTTATTGAATTCTAATTCTTTGAAAAAAATAAAATTTGCGAAAAGCACTTCTGTAAAATCAGAAAACGTAGGTGTTACTTGTGAAACTTGCAACATCTTAGATTGTGATGTAAGAAAAACACCGCCAACACGCTTAGACAAAGAAAATTTCAATGAAAGTATGAAAAAATCTATTGCAAAAATCAGAAAAGAAATCTTTTAATTTACGATTTATGATTTGTGATTTACAATTTTGCAAAGATTTAATTTAACTATTGCAATTAATTCTTTTTAACATTTTTTGCGGATAACTTTAGACAAAATCTATTGAATTTTTATTTTCTTGGAATTATCTTTGACGAGATAATATGATGAATTTCGATAGAATAAAAGAAAAACTAGAAATCCTTGCTGATGCCGCTAAATACGATGTTTCTTGCTCTTCAAGTGGAGGAAATCGTAAAAATAAAGGCGGACTTGGCAACAGTCACGTTTCTGGAATTTGCCACAGTTACACAGAAGATGGCAGATGTATTTCTTTGCTCAAAATTTTGCTCACCAATCATTGTATTTACGATTGCGCTTATTGCGTTTCCAGAAAATCAAACGACATCAAACGTGCTGCTTTTACCGTAGATGAAGTGGTAGATTTAACGATTAATTTTTACCGAAGAAATTACATTGAAGGCTTGTTTTTAAGTTCTGGAATTTTCAAAGATGCAGATTTTACAATGGAACGTTTGGTAAGAATTGCCAAAAAACTTCGTCAAGAACATAATTTTCACGGTTATATTCACTTAAAAACCATTCCTGGTGCAAGTGATGAATTGATGAAAGAAGCTGGACTTTATGCCGATAGACTTTCCATAAATTTAGAAATTCCTACAGAATCTGGTCTTAAATTATTAGCTCCAGAAAAATCTCACGAACAAATGACCAAACCGATGAATTTTATTAAAAACGAATTGGTTTTGTACAAAGAAGAGAAGAAAATTTTCAGAAAAGTGCCAAAATTCGCTCCAGCTGGTCAATCTACGCAAATGATTGTAGGCGCTACCAACGAAACCGACCTGAAAATTATAAAAGTTGCCGACCATTTTTATCAAAATTATAATATGAAACGCGTTTATTATTCTGGCTATGTTCCGATGATTGAGGATTCTAGATTGCCTTCTGTTTTTTCGCAAGTTCCAATGCAACGAGAAAATCGTCTTTATCAGGCAGATTGGTTGATGCGTTTTTATGGTTTTGATGCCAATGAAATTTTAGACCAAAAAAATCCGTTTTTGGATTTAGAAGTTGACCCAAAATTAGCTTGGGCTTTACGAAACCGAGAAAAATTTCCTGTAAATATCAACACTGCACCAAAAGAAATGCTGTTGAGAATTCCTGGAGTTGGTGTAACTTCGGTTTTGAAGATTTTACAAGCGAGAAGGTTTCAGAAATTGAATTTGGGGCATCTTAAAAAAATGGGAGTTGCCACGAATAGAGCCAAATATTTTATAGAATTTGAAAGCGAAAATGTTTTTAATCGATTGATTGATGAACAGAATTTCCGCCAAATTGTGTTGAACGGAATGAAATCGAAATGGCAAAATCCGTTTTCGGAGCAATTGAGTTTGTTTTGAAAATTAATTGTATAATAAATAATTTTTCTTAACTTTGAAATTATGAGCAATAATAAAAAAAAATCAATTTGGCTCTCCTTTGATTTAGGAATTAGAGGAAATTATACTGGTCTTTTTACCTTTTTGGACAATTATAAAGCTATAGATTGTGGAAATAATCTAGCATATTTTTTGTATGATAACAAAGAATTATTGAGTTCAAATTTTGTAATTGATAAACTTGAAAAAGAATTAGAAGAATTTATTAAACCTTCAATTAATGACAGGATATATGTTATATGGCGAAATGACGAAGATGGGAAATCTACAGTAAAAGGAAAATTTTTATTCGGAAATAGAAAAACTCCAGTTTGGAATGGCTACTCTAATTTAATGAACAAAGGAGTCAATGAAGATGAAGCAATGTAATGGGGCGAGCAAATATTTTAGTTGATACTTGTATTTGGATTTCATTATTTAATCCTGTAGAAAATGAAAATCATTCAAAAGCATTAGATATAATTAATGATTTAGAAAACAATAATATTCTAGTACCTTGGCCAACTTTATATGAATTTATAAATACAAAATTGGCTAGAAGAAAAGAAAACCTTTTTTCTTTTGAACAAACATTACTCAAACCAAATGTATATAAAATTTCTGATGAAAAGTATAAAGAATTTGCATTGGAAAAAATTTTTGAAATTAACAGATTTCGTTATAATTCTGTAAGTCTTGTTGATGAAATTATCAAGCAGATGATTTGCGACAAATCTTTAAAAATAGATTTTTTAGCAACTTTTAACGATAGAGATTTTGAATATTTTTGTCAAAAAGAAAATATTATAATTTTAAAATAACTATTTTTTAATTTCTTGACCACACTTCTCTACGACTCCACTTTTGAAGGTTTATTTACGGCGATATTTGAAGTTTTTGAGTATCGTTATGAAAATGCGGAAATTATTGCCAAAGAAAATTACACGCAAGAAAATTTCTTCGCAGAAATGCACGAAGTAATTACTGATTTTGAAAAATCGGATAGAGTTCTCAAAAAATTGGAAGAAAATCTAGGTAAAGAAGGAATTTCTCAATTGATGCTGGTTTATTTTTCGGAGAGAAAAGATTTGGAACGGTTGATTTTGAGCGCAATTCTGCATTCTATTAAACATCCGAAACAAAACATTTTAAAAGATTTTGGGAATGATGATATGTTAGAGATTTCTAAAATTTGCAGAAGTGTAGGAAGAGAAAGACACAGAATGCTCGCTTTTGTCCGTTTTGAATTGTTGCAAGACGAAGTGTATTTCGCCAAAATAGAACCAGATTTTAATGTTTTACCGCTTATCAGAAAACATTTTAAAGATAGATATGCCGACCAAAAATGGATGATTTTTGATTTGAAAAGACATTACGGAATTTTCTATGATTTGAAAAATGTAGAATTTTTCTTTCCAGATGAATCTCTATTGCAAAATTTTAGAAATTCTGAACAGTTTCACCACGAGGAAGAAAAAAAATATCAGACACTTTGGCAATGTTACTTTATAAAAACAGGAATCCCTGAACGTAAAAATATGAAACTTCACGTTCAATGGATGCCAAAACGATATTGGAAGTATTTGACGGAAAAATTCTAACGTTCTTTTGTCTTGAAACAAAAGAATCAAAAATTCAAGACTGGATTTATTTGCTAAAAATTTTAAAAATTTCCTAAAATTTCCAAAACTCGCTCGGAAAGACGATTGTATTTTTTAAGTCAATTTTTTGCCTCTCTCAAACAATGGAAATTTTTTAACGGAATTTTTCAAAATTTTCTTAACGCAAATAACTCCTAGGTCAATAAATTGTGTTGCTTCTTAAAAAAAATCATTTCTTATCTTACATCAATGCTATTGCTTTCTAGACAAGAGTAAATTTGCACTATAA
This sequence comes from Flavobacteriales bacterium UBA1937, assembly GCA_002337005.1. Classification (GTDB taxonomy): domain Bacteria; phylum Bacteroidota; class Bacteroidia; order Flavobacteriales; family Weeksellaceae; genus Cloacibacterium. Next base: position 6,350 of record DDFD01000087.1, read on the forward strand.
TAATTAAACAAAAAATATAATATCATGGCAACAAAATGGAACTTAGACCCAACTCATAGCGAAATTACTTTTAAAGTAAGACATATGATGATTGCGAATGTAAAAGGTGCATTCAATAGTTTTTCGGCAGAAATAGAAGCGGAAGATGATACTTTTAAAAACGCAAAAGTAAGCGCAACGGTAAACACTGATTCTATTGACACCAACAATGCAGATAGAGATGCCCACCTAAAAAGTGCAGATTTCTTTAACGCAGAAGCTAATCCAACGATTACTTTTGAAAGTAAAGCTCTTGCTGATGAAATCATAGGAAATCTTACGATAAATGGTGTTACAAAACCTGTAGAATTAGAAGTAGAATTCGGAGGAATAAATGTAGATCCTTGGGGAAATACAAAAGCTGGATTTACTTTTGAAGGTAAAATTAAGAGAAGTGATTTCGGACTTAACTGGAATGCTGCGCTAGAAACTGGTGGCGTTTTGGTAAGTGATGATGTGAAAATTGCAGGTGAATTGCAATTTGTAAAAGCATAACATATTATAAAAATTTGATGCTGGAATGTTTATCATTCTAAACTTCCAGCATTTTCATTAAAAAGCACAAGTGATGAATTTAAATCAGTTACAAAATATTTCTGACGCTTTTCCGAGAACAGAAAAAATGCCAGTTCTTTTTTTAGGACACGGTTCGCCAATGAATGCGATTGAGGAAAATCAGTTTGTAAGAGGTTTTAGGGAAATTTCAAAAAAAATCCCAACTCCGAATGCAATTCTCTGTATTTCTGCACATTGGTTTACCAAAGGTACTTTTGTAACTTCAGGAGAAATTCAGAAAACGATTCACGATTTTTATGGATTTCCGCCAGAACTTTTTGCGGTAGAATATCCTGCCAAAGGAAATCCTGAATTGGCAAAAGAAACGGTAGAACTTCTCGCTCCAAATTCTGTAATTGAAACAGAAAGTTGGGGACTTGATCACGGAGCTTGGAGTGTGATAAAACACTTGTATCCAGAAGCGCAAATTCCTGTAATACAGATGAGTATAGATTATACTCAATCTGCGCAATATCATTTTGATTTGGCAAAAAAATTACAAAAATTAAGAGAAAAAGGCATCTTAATTATCGGAAGCGGAAATGTAGTTCACAATCTACGATTGATTGATTGGAAGAATATTAATACAGTTGGCGCTGGTTGGGATTGGGCAATAGAAGCGAGAGCAAAAACGAATGAATGGATTTTGGACGGGAATTTTCAGCAATTAATCAATTTTGAAAAACAAGGAACTGCGCTGAAAAATGCGATTCCTACTCCTGATCATTTTTTGCCATTGATTTATACGCTTGGTTTGAAGGGAAATGCTGATGAAATTTCGCTTTTTAATGATGAATTAATTGGCGGAAGTTTGAGTATGACGAGTGTTTTGATTAATTGAGAATTGAAAGTTGAAAATTTATAGACTTTGTCAAATATTTTTTGGCAAAGTTTTTATTTTCTAATCAAATTTATTTTTTCTAAAATCAAATCATAACTCTCTGTATTGTAAGGAATTTCCATATTATTACTCACTACAATTGCGCCACCATTCGATTTATTGATAGAAACTAAATGTTTAAAATTTACCATATAAGATTTATGAACTCTTATGAAATCAGAATTTTCGGCAAGACTTTCTTCGAACATTTTCAGGTTTTTACTCGCCAAAATTTTCTTGCCGTCACATAGATGTACTTCAGAATAGGCTCCTTCTCCTTTTATGTAGATAATTTCGCTAGGATTTATGAGCTCAATTCCGTTGTTGAGTGGAATTCCTATTTTCTTTTCTTCGGTGGAAATTCTTCCTAAATTTTCGTTGAGAATTTTTATTTTTTGACTATTCAATTTTTGAAATCTCTTCACCGCTTCTATCAATTCTTGAGTGTTTATCGGCTTTAGAAGATAATCTACGGCAGAAAGTTTAAAAGCTTTTACGGCATATTCTTGATAAGCGGTCGTAAAAATAATCCCAAAATTCAAATCTTTTTCATCAAAAAAATCTAGAATTTCTAATCCAGAATGTCCAGGCATTTCGATGTCTAAAAACACCAAATCTGGTTTGTGCTTGTGTATAGATTTTACAGCATTTGGAATTCCGTCACATTCTGCCACGATTTCTACCTCTGGCAAAAATTCTGAAATCAAATAGTGCAAAGAAACTCTCGCACGTTTTTCATCATCTACTATTATTACTTTCATCTGATTGTCATAGGTTTAAGTTTAATTTTCACAATAGTTCCTTCGGAAATAGCACTTTCCGATTTTCTGTCTTCTATAGAAATTTCCACATCATTTTGATACATCTTATTAAGGATTTCCACTCTTTTTTCTTGCGCAGAAGTAGCAAAAGAAGCTGGTTTTTGGTTGCCTTTTTGAGCGTTAATAATTTTGCTTTTTTCAATTCCCACACCATTATCTTCAATTAAAATTTCTAAAAATTGCTCTTTTAGTTCAAAAGAAATCCATAGTTTTTTTTCTTTTTTAGAATGTAAAAGTCCGTGTTTCAAGGCATTTTCCACATAAGGTTGCAATAACATTACAGGAATAAAAGTCTGCTGCGGATGTTCTATATTTTTCAAGGAAATTTGATACTCCAAATCATCACTAAACCTTGCTTTTTCTAGTTCTAAATACAATTTCAGCGTTTCTACTTCTTCGGAAATACTAATGTTATCCTGCTCTGTATGTTCAAGGATTTTTCTCGTCAAGCCAGAAAATTGCGACAAATAATGAAGTGCAGGTTTCTTGTCATTGGTTAGAATATAAGATTGCAACGTATTGAGTGCATTATAGAAAAAGTGAGGATTCATCTGTGATTTGAAGGCTTTCAGTTTAGAACTGTTGCTTTCTTTTTCTAGCTGAATCCTATCCTTAAGGGGTATAACTAAATGTTAAAAATTAAAGTATTAAAAAAAAAGCCGAAAAACAGGCGAAAAAAGCCGAAAATTGAGATAAAAAATTTTTTTTTGATGCGATATTGACACGATATTTAGCGATATTAAACCGATACTTGTTTCGATATAGTTATCTTTAAAAATACGTTAAAAATGATATTTTACAGATATATACTTCATTATCCGATATTGTGTTTTATAAAAGCTTATAGAAAATAAAAAAAAAGTAACAGTAACAAAATTTAAACTTTTGGAATGTTACCAAATATGTTACTAAAAATGTTACTATTTATTTAAGTAACATTTTTTTTACATTTGGTTTAATGTTTTTTATCTATCAGATTAGCTCTTTTTAAAATTTCTTTTAGACTAGAAACTTCTCCTTCTAAATCATTAATTTTATCATAAATATCTGCTGGATCTGGCAAATTAAAATTAAGATGTAATTTGATTTCCCAAATTTCTTTTATGCTTTCTGGATTAATATTTTGCGTTGGATAATTTTTTCTATTGTCAGATTTACAAATTAGATTATTGTATTTTTTTATTTTGTTTATACAGCGCTTTATTAAACCATCTTCTACTTCATTACTAATTACAGCATATATTCTATTATCTTTTATATCTGTTATCCAATTTTCTACAAATTGACCTACTACATATCCACTTACTAAAGTAGGAAACATTGATACACCTTCTATTTCAAACATTCTAAAAATACCATTATTTAAACCTGGCATTCTGTATGACGGTAAAGATTTAATAAATTTAGGATTGTTATAGCCTTCTAGATACCCTGCTTTTAGTTTATAAGGAACTAAAACAATATTATCCTTGTTTTGTGAATCAACTGTAACTACAGATGGTGTTGCATTATAAATTTTAGTTTCTTCTCTAACATATATATTGTTATCGTTACGATCTGCTAGATCTAAATAGTTTTTTGATTTAATAGAAATATTACCAATTCCTGTTATATACCAATTTAAGTTCAAATCTTCAAACTTGTTTGAAAGATCCTGCAATATATCAACTGAAGGTTTAGCATTTGCTTCCTTCAATCTATATAACTTCTGAGCAGAACTATAATTTAAAGCTTTTGCTAATCCCGGTATGCCATCAATGCCATAAAAATCAGCTATTTGCACTGTTCTTTCAAAGAAGTTTGAATTTTTATTCAAATTTGTTTGCATTATTCAAACTTGTTTGTATATTTGCGTATAATTATTACGCAAAAATAAGAAAATATGTCAACTAACAATGAGAAAATTAAAATAAAAGTAAGCGAGGTCGCTTCTGTATTAGGTTGGAAATACTCTACAGCCGCTTCTATAGTTGAGAGAAAGTCACCAAAAGTAAAATATCAAACTTATTTGGATTGCGAAAAAAAACTGATTGAAGCCAAAGAACAAGTTATCAATAAAATATCAAAAAATTAACAATATGAAAAAATTATTACAAAGCATTTTTAGCTATACCAAAAGAGTGGTAAGAGATGTAAACACAGGTAAATTAGAAACTGCAACTTATACTAAATTCTTTGGTATTGTAGTGAAAACACACTACGAAGCTATTACATAAGACGAACTCATCGAATATTTAGGCATTCTCCGATAGCACTATAAATACTATCATTTCCCTAGAAGCTCAACCTGAAGCTTGGGTTAGACACAGTAAGATTGCAAAGATATTGTATTTATAGAACGAATGAAAATTTCTATCTAAATCTTACACAGGCGTGGTTACTACGAGAGTGTAACAAACGGAAAAGTAGCTCAATGGTAGAGCGATTGAAAGTAAGAACGCAAATTGAGTAAGCCGTTCTGAACCAAGTAGCGAAGCGGTTCGATTCCGCTCTTTTCCACAAAGAGGAAGCCGAAAATCTAAAGAGTAGGCATTATTTAAAATTTTTCCAATGAAAAAATTAATTATTGCATTAGCATTTGGGCTAATAACTTTAACAACAACGGCATGTAGGACAGAAAATGATCAACAAAATCCAAAACAAACTGAAAAAGTTAATCTAGCCATTAACATGGTAAAAAATGGTGCTGTAGGCATCAATGATACCAAAAGAAATGCAATTTTATGTCACACCGACTACGCTAAACGCAGCGGTAGTGCTTGTGTTTCTATAGATGGGGTACTTTGCTCGGTTGAGTGGTACACTGTTGGGTATGACGGTAACAATGGTGCAGTGCGCTACTATATTGGTGAAGAAGTCGCCGATTGTCAATGTTAAGCTAGTAAATACTAGTGATTCCGCTGAACGTTCCCAATACTTACCCTATTGGTTCGGCTCGTAACCGAAAGCGGAACAATATTATGGTTATTAGTTTTCCTTGCTGTATTCTAGTGATAGTTGCAGCAAGGTTTTATAAAGTTAAAAAAAAGAGGTTATGGATTGCTTCTTACCTCGCAATGACAAAATGAATTTCAAACAAAACGACATTATTACACGTAATACAGGAGATACACCAACGGTTTGGTTATCTCAACGTTTAGTGATGGACGTTTGTAATATATCTGATTTACATTTCCGTAAAAATAGAGCTACCTATAAAAATTCAGTTCAAAAATGTTACCACCATCATAATATTTTACCAGACACTGGTAAAGGTTGGCGTTGGGCAAAAATGGATGCAGGTTTTTACTATGATCTGTCTAGAATACCTAATAGATCTCCACAAAATTATAGAGAGCTATTTGGTGATGCTGCTGAACTGGTAAAAAATTATAATGATTTCTTAAATGGTACACAAACCACTGAGTTTGAAACGATGTTTAAACGCCATTTAAACCAAGTTTATAGAAGTTACTTAGAATTCTACAATAATGCTAATGAAATACAACGTCCTGCACTTGCAAAAGCGTGTGCTGTGATAGATTTCATTATAGAATACAAAGACAATTACCAAGGTACAAAGAATAAGATTTATAAAGATTTAGAAACGGTTCTTAAGAAACTAGATTTACAATATATCCCTCATCATCATTTAAGATTGAAAGAAAAGATAGATGAGTTATTTGAAACTGAATCTTTAGCAATCCCAGACGTTATAAAACTACCAAGAACTGGGAATACCAACTCTGTAGTATTTGATGATCCAGAACTAAAATCGTGGGCAATGCAAATGAGACAAATGCCTCAGAATTATAGTAATGATTACATCATTAGAAAGATAAATGAAATGTGTGAGCTTACAGGTAAAAAAATACCATCACGTAGATGGTTTGGACAAAACGTTTTTGAATTACCTGCCACTAAATTCTTAACCTCAAAAAGATTTGGATCTAGTAGAAAATCTCATATTTTCAAATCATATATACCACGTCAAAACGCACTTTATTCGGGTGATTGTTGGGAAATGGATGCAACGAGAGTTAATATTACCTCTCATATAGATGATGGCAAAGATAAATTCTTAATGGTAGTTGCCATCAGAGACGTACACAGCGGTGATATTTTAGGCTATTCTTTTGACCATTCAGAAAATAGACGTGTTTACGAAAATGCGATGGCAATGGCGGTACAAAAAACAGGTTATCTGCCTTATGAAATAGTAACCGACCGTTTCCCAGGACACAATACTCCAGAAATGGAAGAACTATTTGTAAGAATGGAAGCTTTGGGCGTTCATATTGAACTCTCTCACGATGCGAATAGAAAAGCAGGTGTAGAACGTTTCTTTAGAACACTTCAACAAATTACAATGCCTGATTCAGATTATTTCTATGGTGATGGTATTATGTCTAGAAGTCTTTCAGCATTCCGCTCACCAGAATACATAGCACAAATTAAAAAAGAAAGCAAAAAAGCTGGTTTTGATATGTACAAAGCTGTAGAAGAAAGTACAAATATTATAGAGTCTTTTAGAAGTACATTATACAGCAAATACAGCCGTAAACACAGCAAATTACATAAATCACCAAGACAATTGCACGAAGAAAGCGAAAAACCTCACGTAATACAACTGTCTGAAGCTGCAATTTCTATGTTATTTGGACGTAAAAAAGAAATTCAAATCCGTAACAACGGACAAATTGTTACTGAGGTTTTAGGCATAAAAATGCACTATTTCATATCGCCTGCGTACTATGATATTATTAAAAATTACCACTCTAAAAGCGTGGTTTTATCCTACGATATTGAGAATTTAGACGTTGTTTTCCTTTGGGAAAAACACGGACAATTACTAAAATCACTTTGCGAAGCTGAGTATTTTGAACCAGCTCAAACTTTTGGTCCTAACAAAGCAATGCAGCAAGTAGGCGTAGCAAAAGCTAGAGAAAAAGCAATTCTAGAGCTAAAAGAAAATGATATTGCTGAAGTGATGGGTGAAGAAAATCTACTACTTGGTAGATATGGTAAGAAAGACGAACTGAATACTGCAGACGATTACTATAATGGCGCTGCAATTCCTATAAAAAAAGTATCTGGAAGTGATGTACTTCCAGATAATGAAAGCGGAATTTTCGACGATTTCCGCTCTGAATACTAAAACCTTTCAAAATTTTAGATATGACAAACTTACAAAAAAATGAGATTATTCAACTGGTAGAAGTTGAAATTGAAAATTTAGGCAGTGCCAATAAAGTGGCTACTAAATGTGGTGTGTCACCAGCAATGATTTCTAACGTCAGAACTGGTAAGCACGAGCTTATTGCTATTGAAATGTGGCTTAAAATAGGCAATGCACTAGGTTACAATAATAATAACGATTGGCAAATTGCGGAAACTTTAGACTTTAAAAAAGTTTATACCCTTTGTGATGACATTAAAAACGAGTCTCTATTTAGAATTTTATCTTCTAGAGCTGGTATTGGTAAAAGTGCAGCGCTTAAAACTTATGCTAAAATAAACACTGGTAATAGTGTTTTTTACATCAGATGTAGAGAATGGTCTAAGCGTGATTTTTTAACAGAATTATGTACTTCTTTAGGTATTGAAACTGGTAATTATCACATCTCAATAGATAAACTAGGGCAAAAAGTATCAGAATTTTTCTTACAAAGAAGCCATTTAAAACCAATTTTAATCATAGATGAAGCAGATAAATTGAAAGATGCAGCTCTTAGATGGTTTATCCACTTATACAACGATAACGAAAACAAAATGGGTTGCCTTCTGGCTGGTACTGAAAACCTAGAAAAACGCATAAAAGACGGCGTGAGACTGAAAAGACAAGGATATGACGAAATAGAAAGCCGCTTTAGAAGAACTTATGTAAAACTGAACGGATCTAGAGAAGTTGATATAAAATTGATTTGCGAATTAAACGGAATTACAGATCGTGAAACGCAAAAGAAAATTTTTGAAACCTGTAGTCCAGTTTCTACTCTTATATCAAACCAAACCATTAGAGTAATTACAGATTTACGAAACGTACAAGGTAGAATCGCCAGCGAACTAAGAACCAAACAAAATTTACAACATGCCTGACGAATTTTTTCCACCAACAAAAGAAGAGCTAGAAAAAATAATCAAAGAATTAGAAGCTCAACTAGAAGACGATGCGTACCAAGAAGATTGGATAAAAATACACGATGAACTGATGTACAGAGAAGATCAATTAAAAGAAGTTTTAAGAAACGAACAAACAAAATAATAGAATTATGACAGCAATTGACATTACCGCTCTTACAGATGAGCAAAAAGCAAAAATAGCAGCCGATTTTGCAGCTGCAGAAAAAGCAAAAAAAGAGAAAAAAGCAGCAGACAAAAAACTGCTTAAAGGTTTAGAAAATGATGTAGTTCTTAAGGTTATTGATTTTTTCATTGATAAAAGAAACGACCTAGAAGACAGAATAGTCAATCTTTTCAAAGAAATAGAGCCTGTAATAGAACTACGAGCTGAAGTATTTGGGAACGAAAAACGTGAGCAAGACTCTCATACATTTACTTTAGATGATGGTACAGCATCGGTGAAAGTTGGTTGGAACGTTCGTCCATCATTCAACGGAACTGAAGCCGAAGGCATTGTAAAATTACGACAATTTATGGCATCATTGGCTGGTGAAAGCGAAAACGAAAAGCTAATGATGGATATGATACAAATTTTCCTAAAAACCGATTCACAAGGCAATTATAACCCTCAGAAAGTACGTGAGCTTAACAGTATGAGAGATAGAGCCAATAGCGAGCTATTTAACGAAGGAATGGACATTATAAACGAAGCGATGATTGACATCAGAACCAGCCGTTATGCACGAGGTTACAAAATGGTAGATTTTGGCGATGGAATAATTAAAAGAGTAAACTTTAACTTTTCAATTGATTAAAAATGAACGCAATACTTATTTTATCAGGCATCGGTGTTTTTGCTACAGGTTTTGTAGTTGGAGTTTTGTTTTCTATGTATTTCAATGGCGAATTCAACGAAGATTTATCAAAGCCTAATTCTGATTATGATTAAAAAAAACTAACTAATTATGGAAACAATAGCTAAAATACTCATAATAGTTTCATATACGGCTTTTATAGCAGGTATTATAGTTCTAATCACTCATGAGATTAGATCAATATTGAAAAAATAAATTCAATTATCCCAAACGGTTTTTTGGAGCGGTTCGATTCCGCTCCTGGGAACAAAAAAAAGAAAATTTTTAGAGAATATGAAAACCATTGGCGTAACTAATTTTTTAGCCAAAAGTTTTAACGTTTTTCCTTTCGAAGGAGAATGGCTAGAATCTTTTGGCGAGCCTGAGAAAAACTTCACGATGGTTCTGTATGGAGATCCAGGAAACGGAAAGACAGAATTTGCAGTGAAGTTCACCAAATATCTTACAAATTTTGGTAGAGTTGCTTATTGTTCTTATGAACAAGGCATCAGTAAGAGCCTTCAAGATGCGTTCAAACGCAATAAAATGGAGGATGAAAGTGGTAAAATCATCATCACTTCTGGTGGTTCTTTCAGTGATTTAATTGATTTACTTAAAAGAAATCGCAGTCCACAAATTATCGTGATAGACAGCTTAGATTACATGAGATTGACAACGGAGCAATTTAAAACGCTTATTAAATTATTTCCACGAAAAGCCTTTGTAATTATTTGTTGGTCTAAAAATGAGCATCCAAAAAGCCAATACGCCAAAGATATTGAGTATATGGCAGATATTAAAAGCTACGTGAAGGATTTTGTAATTGAAAATCCACGCTCTAGATTCGGTGGCAATAAGCCTTTTATAATATGGAAAGACCGCCACAAAAAACAACAAAAACAACCTTCTTTATTTGATTAATATGAGAAAACCAAAGTTAAATTTTGACATTACAAAATCTGTAAAAGACTTTACACATAAAAAATCTGTAGCTTTTGAAACAAAAATAATATTGTATGTATTAGAAAAAAAAGGAATTAAAGATTTTGATGTTAAAAAATTTTCAAGAAAAGGTGAAACTGTAAAAAATTATGGAGCTCCAATTCATACTTTAAGATATGACGGCATATTTATATTTAGAAGATTTATTGGTGATTTTAATGGGTTACAATATAGATATGAAATAGATGTATAACGCCCAAGCAGCTTTGAGTTCGTGCTGCATTTTGAAACCGAACGCTTCACTTTAACAACAAAATTTGACATGGAAACGAAACTTGATAATACCACCGAACCGCAGCATGACGCAAAACTGCCTGTTAGCAGTAGTTTTGATGATGATATAGAAATTGATTTGTTTTTAAGTACTCAACCAATACTTACAGAGGAGGAAGAAAAAGAACAAATGGATAGAATTAACAAAGGCTGTGATTTAATAAGAAAGATGGGTTTAACTCCAAATATTCCAGAGCCGTATTAAATTACTGCTAACAAGCAGCTTTGCGAAGTGCGAAGCATTTTGCAAAACTGGTGTTATATTCTCCCAAACGGTTTTTTGCGTGGTTCGATTCCACGCTGGGAACAAAGAAAATTTAGTAAGAAAATGGCAAAATATAAGAAGAAACTGAGAATTGAAAACGCTACTTCTTTTAAGTTAGAATATTCTGAAGATGGCGTAGAACTTAAAATAAAAACTTTTAAGAGCTATAAGCTTATGGAGCAATTTCATAACCGCCAAACGAATTTCTTATACTTTGCACACCATCGCTATGCATTAATAAACAATGTTTGGCATCAATTTATAAAGCTAGATTCTCCTTTTGTTTTTCAGAGTAATCTAGAAGTAATTGCAAAGAATTTTGAAGATGCAAATCTTCAAAAACAAATAAACGAAGATTAAAATCTTCAAATAAAAACAAAGTTTTCCCTAATGGTTTTTACGTGGTTCGATTCCACGCAGGGAACAAATAGAAAAGTAATGTTAAATAATACACACGCATCAGTTTTTACAGGAATAGGAGTATTTGATTTAGCTGCACAGGAAGCTGAATTTACCAATGTTTTTCAAGTGGAATTAGATAAGTGGTGTCATAAAATTTTAAACCAAAATTTTCCTAATACAGACAAATATTTTGATATAAATGAGTTTAATGCAAAAAAATACAGAGGTTCAATTGGAGTTGTTTCCGGGGGATTTCCCTGTCAAGATATTTCTATCTCAGGAAGAGGCGAAGGAATTAATGGGAAAAGAAGTGGATTATGGAATGAATACAGTAGAGTTATTTCAGAAGTTTTACCTGAATACGTCCTCATTGAAAACTCAGCTAGAATCACAAAAAAAGGTCTTGAAAAAGTCTTATATGACCTTTCCGAAATCGGGTATGATGCAGAATGGGAAAATTTTTTCGCTACCGAATTTGGGAAATACCATTACAGAGAAAGACTTTACATCCTTGCCTACCCCAATGTACAAAGATGGAGAGGGATATTACATTACATCAAAAGAAGCCTCGCTAAAGAGAATAGTAAAACAAATCCATTGGATTCACAATGCAGTCCTTTTTTACAATTTGAACAAAGGTTTGGCGAACCCCCAGTTTTCCGAGTGGATGATGGGCTTGCCAAAAGATTGGACGCTGTTAAAAGACTAGGAGCTTGTGGTAATGCAGTTGTAAAGGATATACCATTAAGAATATTTAATGAATTAAAAAAGTTATGACCAACCTACAATTCATAGAGCTATTAAAACGTGCTTTTTTCGAGTATTTTTTTATGAGAAAAGCAGGCAAAAAACCTAGCCTTATGAATTTAGAGGATTTAGTAGAATTATTTAAAAATCAAGTTATAGAACAATATAAAAACCAACAAGATGAACTCAACAACGATAAAAAATAAGCTTTTTGAAAAGTTCAGTGCATTTGCCATTTCGCAAACTGTATTTCTGCACACTGGCAGAACTACAGATATAGACGAACTTTCTGATGAAGAACTAGCAGAAGTTTACAAAATTTTCTTTCCTACAGAAATAAATATTGCGGAAAAAGTTTTCATGCTGCAATATGAAAAATTATTAAAAGAGCATCGTTCTATTGTGCTTTCTATTGCCACTAGAATAGGACTTAAAGAGCCAGATAGTTGGGATAAATTTAATAATTGGATGCTAAAAAGTAGCATACTTAAGAAAAAATTAAATGATTATAACCTTCAGGAGATTAAAGACCTAGAGCGTCAACTAAGAGCTACAGAAAGTAATTACCAAGCATCTGCAGAAAAAGCAGGTAAAAAAGCTTGGTATCACAAAAATAAATTTCCTATACCATCTAAAAATTAAAAAAAAACTATATGAACGCACTAGATCAACCGATTTCTGAAGTATCAGTAAAAATTGATAATGAAGATATGAATATTTTGTTAGAATGCTTATACGCCTGGGGCAACACCTTCAGACCAGAAAGCGTAGAACAAAAAATGAACGTTTTTTCGATGAGAAAACTGAAACAAAAGCTAGAAATTAGAATAGCTCAAACGAAAGGTACTACAAAATTGTACACGCTAAAGTTAGAACCAGTACAGGCGTATGCTCTAATGAATATTCTAGACAAAGTTTATAATATATTGTCGCCAATATGCTATGAGCGAAACGTTTGCAGAAAGTACAAAGACGAGTTTCACCAAAAATTATTAGCAATATGAGATCATTTTTAGCAATTGGCAAAAAGACAGGTCTTAGAATAGTGTTTAAATACGATTTAAACGGTGTTTTAAGAAGTGTAGAGTTTGACGGCAAATGGACAGATGATTTAATTGAAAGGATAAAAGTAAAAATACCAGTAAATGTACAATATTGTATTTCTCAAATTAAAGACCAAAAGCCAAATTCTCAATGGATTTTTAAAGAACTCACAGAGCTTTCTTTTGAAGCTTTCTACAAATCTTATCCTAATAAACTAGGCAAAAAAGATTTAGCCCGTAAAACGTGGGACAAAATGAGTGATGCAGAACGTATGGACGCTATTCTCTACCTAGATGAATACATACCACTAAAACGAAAAGAAGGAACTAATATTCCTTATGCAAGTTCTTATTTGAACGGTAAATATTGGGAGTCATGAGAATAAATTATGAAAATAAAACCATTGAAGATGCAATAATAGAATTTAATCAATTAACTATTGTAGAACAAGCTAAAGAAACTAACGAAATTTTAGAAGATTATTTAAAAAAAAGTAGAGAGGATATTTTAACAAAAAGAAAAGAGACTAATAAAACGATTAGAATTAATAAAATATACATAGAAATCTCTCAGCAACATAGAAAAAACTTAAAAAAACACATGAATGAAAATTAACGGATTTGAATACACAGAAATCGAAGTACTGGAAGCCTTAAGACAAAAAGGATATCTAATTTTACCTTATAGAACCTACACAGAAACACCAATACATGGCAGTGGTTTTACTAAAGATTGGTACGATACAAAATGTGCTGTAAAAGCAGATCAGCTGCCATCAGACGAAAACATTTGGCATAATGTAGCAATAAAAGAATTTCAAAAAGAATTTATAAAACCAAAATTGGTGTAAAAATTGTAACTTTAAACCGTCTTAAATGGCGGTTTTTTAAATTAAATTTATAACTATGAAAAAACTTATTTTATTTTTAGCGCTTATTACATCAGCGCTTTTCTACTCACAGTATCAAAAACTTGATAGTATTAGCTTACAAAAAACGCTTGAAAAAATTGTGAGTGATACAGGAAAACCTTTTGTAGTAGCTAAACAAAGTCAAGAAGATAGAATTTTTTATATAAAATTTAAAAATCCTGAAAATGAAAGTGATAATTTAATGATTCTTTATTATCCATCCTACGAAGGCGCTAATGAAGATTTAGAAATTAAAGGAACTAAAGTTTGGAATATACAAAGCATAAGCGGCAATTTCCTTACTGTTTTCCCAGTTTGGCAAAAGTTTTCTAGCACTAAAACAGATGCAGAAACGCTATCTAAAAAAGGATTTGAGTATTACACCACACCCGATGGTAATAGTACAGATTTTGTGAAAATGGGTCCTATTTGGGCAATAAGAATTTAAATTAAAATTATGGCAAATAATAGATTATATATAGTTAACACTGATACTAATGAATATATATGTATAGCAAAATGCAACGATCTTTTTTGGAATCTTGGAAATGAAAATTTATTAAATAAATTTCTTGAAGCTTCAACAGGGATTGATGGTAAAAAAAACTTAAAAATAGGTTCTGAATTAGATCTTGATTTTTATGAAAAGTATATAAAAAATGGTACTAATTTTAATTTGGAAAATATTTGGAAATATTTTAATGAAAATACAGACGACTAAACCGCTAATTTTTAGCGGTTTTTTTTATTAAAATATTTTACAGATAAAAAAAAGTATTATATTTTCGCATTAATGGAAGCCAAAACAAAAAAAGAACGAACCAATAAAATGTATGAAGATGTAAGGCATGAATATAAAAAAATGTCAGACATCAAATGCCATGGTGTTTCTAAATACTCACACGATTATATTGTGGTAGTGTTGGCTAATCGTTTTTACAGAAGCCCCAAAACAATAGAAAATATTATTTTTAATAGAGTATGATATGAAAGCAATAATTAAAGAAAGAAACGAAGGTAAAACTTTAGAACTTATAAAAATTGCAGCTGAACAAGGCTTGTACATCATTGTTAGAAATCAGGAAATGGCATATTATACAAGAGAGCTAGCAGAAAAAAAAGGTTTCCAAATTTTATTCCCCATTACTTATTCAGAATTTGATAGAAAAGCATATTATGGTAAAAATATTAAAGGCTTTCTTTTTGATGATTTAGATGCATATATACAAATGAGAAGCCCTAATGTTAGAATATTTGCATTTACGGCAAGTAATGAAAGTATAGATTTTCCAAAGTCTGAACCTGTTTTTTTTGCTACAAATTTAAAAAATATGAATTTTTAAAGCTAAAATTTGCACATAAAAAAAATCCGTATATATTTGTTGTCTAAATACCAATCAAACTTTATTAAAAGCCTATGAAAATGCTATTTTAAAAACGATTTAACAAGAATTTAAAATTGAAAACCGCCAAAATAGGCGGTTTTTTTATTGCGGTATATAGAAATCATTATCTTCATCATTTAGAAGCTCTAGATCTCCCACTTCAGCTTCTTCAGATATTTTGGCTGCACTAGCATCGGTAATTATGCATTCAAATGTAATTCGGTATAAGTTCCCAGCGTTCCCGGTATCTTCTGGAGCAAAGCCTACCTTTCTCATAGCGCTGTAATTTTCGCCTGTAGTAGCGTGTAATCTCGCATTAATAAAATCTAGCAAACCAATAAAATTGAGTGCATCTTCTTGGTTAAATGAACCATTAAATGTATTGGCAAATGTCTCATAAAATAGGTAAATATCTATTTGCAGAACCATTTGTTGAAGTTTATCTCCTAAATCTTCTACATTTTTAGAGCGGAAAGATAAAAAAGCTGCAGGCGTTGGGAACTGTAATTCGTCTTCTAAAAAATTAACCTGGTTGTGCCAAAGATCTAGCCATCGCAATGGTGATTTACCATCGTGTTCTGCAATGGTATTTAGGTTGTTATAAAATTCAAGCTCGTTATCATCTAAATCTGCAGATAATTTTTCTGCGAGCTCTAGGTATAGGTTTTGCCAGTTTTCCATTATTTTAAGGTTTTAAAGTATTGTTTTATTCTATCTATAAACATTTTATCTAATTCATTCATTAGCGTTTCACTTTCACCAATATATTGTCTTTTAGGTATTTTTATGGTTAATGTTTCATTTTTTGTTAGCGCCATCCATTTCCATTTCTCATCCTCTGTTTTTTTGTACATATACCAAAAAAACCGCTTCATTTTAGCGCTTACTTTCACCGTAATAGTACCTCCTTCATTATGAATTGCTGCATAATTAAGACCTTCGCCAAAAGAAATATTCACTTCTGTTAAATCTGCTTTGTCTATTTTACCACTGGCTTTAAGGGCATAAGATTGATTTAATAATTTATGTGTTAAATCATCTTTGCGTTTTACCCAGGGAATGAAAGAAGTATCTGTAAAACCTTGCTTAATAAAGGATGCTAAAAAAAATTGTAATGCCTTTTCACCTGCTTTTTTTGGTAGATCTTTCATTACTTCTTCAGCTATTTTCCTAAAGTCTGGAGTTGGTAAATCAATATTTTTGTTTGGCATTTAAAATATTTTTAAATTGTATTTAAAAGTTTGTATATTTGCAGTGTACTTAAAGTTCGCGAGTCACTTCAAGAATATGTCAGTATAAAAAGAGCCTACCTGTTAGGCTCTTTTTGCATTATGGTACAATCTCCATTTTTATCAATTATATAGACTGTTTTTATTTGTGGAAATGTTTTAAATTTCTTTTCCACTTCTTTCATTACATCATCTAATTTTAGAATTGTTTTAGAAATATTTAAAACTAAAGATTCACAATCTTGTTTAGTTGCAGATTTATAGATATTACGCAGGTTTTTTACTTTGTCGGTGGTCGGAGCTTTACGGTCTGCAATAGTATCATCAATAATGTATTCTGGGTTTTTATGTCCTATAATAATTGTACTATCTAAATGAGCTCTTATTTCCACGTTTACTTTTGCATCTTTCACAACTATTTTTGCATCATCTATATTTTCCTTCAGGTCTTTTTCGTCCGCATACGGACTTACTTTTAACGTATTTTTACCAGAACTGAAAACCTCATTTCCCGGAGCTGATAGTTTTGATAATTCAAAAGCTTTTTGCCAATCTTTATTTCTAGTTAAAGCAAAATAAGGATGAGCTTTACTATCTTTTAAATTTTCTTCACTAAATATTTGTCCTGTAATTCCCACATTAATTCTAAATTCTTCAGGAAAATCTTTATCATTAAGTTTTGGTATTTTATCTTCATTGGTTGGCGTTTCTGCAGTTTGTACTACATAACAACGGCAACGCCAGCCGTTGGGAGGATAATGAGTTTTCCAGAAATCAGAATTTATTGGAGCAACAACTCCATTTAATAAAGAATGCGCATCACGTACCCTTTCATCACCTTGAGTTCTATAAGCTAAATTTGGGTAAAGCTTTGTATTTTCATTATAATATAACCAATCTCTAGCATGTTTAGCGCTTTGATTTGCTGTTTGCCATTCTGCCTGCAAATAGTTTTTATTATAGAGAGGATTAAGTTTTAAAACTTCATTTTTAAATTGATTCCAAGGTAATTGTTTTTGTAAAATTTGATTGATTTGTTCTAAAACTATGGCAGATTTTGCACCAGAAAATTTATAGATGTTCTTTTGTAATTCTATTACTTCAGGAGCAATATTTCCTGTAGATTTATTTACTTTTAACCAATCTTTACCATATCCTTTTTCTGCAGCTACATTAAGCTCTTTATAAGTAGATAAAATATACCCTTCATCAATTATTTTAGCATCGGTTTTACCGTCATACACTTCTTTGGCTAAACGCTCCATAACTTTAACCCATCCTTCAACATCAATAGCTTCTACAGCTTCTAAAAGTAAAGATTTACAAGATTTACAACCACAATCACTTTTATGATATATTGCTTCTGTACGTCTTAAAATGCTTCTTAAACGTAAAAACGCATTTACGTCACGGCTTTTTTTTTTGAAGCTGGTGTAGTTGGTTCTGTAGGTGTAGTGCTTTTTACACCTAGAATTTTTAAACCTGTAATTTGTTCTATTTGTTCAGGATCAAAGTCAAAATAAACGCCTAGTTTTTCTACAATTTTCAGCAATTTATCAACCGTCATTTCGTCTTCATCATCCCATTCAAAGCGATAATCTTTGAGGAATGAATAAACTGGTGAAAGCTTTATTAAAAGCGGAATTAGCTTTTCATTTACGACATAAGAAACTAATAATTTATCGGAAGTAAATCTAAATTGTGCGAACTCAAATTGAACTTCTACAGAACCTACAAAACCTTTTTCATCTGTTAACCCAGTACCGCCTAAAAAACGTTTTGAAATTTCGTTATCTGCACGTTTTATTAAACCATCAAACGCTTCTTGTGAGTTAGTAGAGGTAATACTTGGAATTTCGAATTTTTCGTTTCCACGCCCAATCATGAAGTTATTTGCTTTGAAATTAGTTGCCATTTCAAAAAGCTCAAGTAATCTATCATCATCTTCACGGTCTGTGGTTACAAATAAAGGCGGTACACCGTATTTTTCAATAAAATCTAACCAAGAGCCTAGCCCTAATTTTTTAGCTAAAATAATAGGTGCGATTAAAGCGAAAGTTCCTAAATCTTTATAATCTTTACCTATTTGAATATAAAAATTAGATAGAGGTCCATTTTTATAATCTGTACCAGTTGGTTGTCCTGGTTCTTTTAAAATAATACCTTTTTTAGGATTGAAGTGAGATTGCGGAATTTCTGTAATTTCAGAGAGTTTTCCTTCTTCATCAGTTTGGAAAAGTTCAACAAGTTTAGTTCCTTCAAATTTAGATTCTAAAACAAGTTTTACAAACTCTTGAAACCAAACCGTTTTAAATAGTGTTTCTGCATCTTCATTTCGTTCTTTGGTAGTTTTATGAGATAGTTTGAATGGCGACTGTTGAGTTTTAGAAATTCTAGTTTCTATAACTGAACCTAAATGATTGTCTAGCTTCATATTATCATATAAAGCTTTCAGATTTTGTTTATCAGGATTATCAGGGTCAGTAGCTAACATCAACGCTGTTTTCCAAGAGTTCAAATCTTCTACACGCATCATTGTAGAAGTATGACTAATAATACTAGAAGGCATAGCTGCATTACTTCGTTTTCCTGCAGCAACTAAAGAATTTAATTGAGTATAAGAAGCATTTCCTAGAAAGAAAGCTTCAGCAATACGATATATTTTATTACCTTTTAAACGTTGTTTAAATGTATTCATTAGATATAAAAATTAGGGTTTTTTAAATTTCCATAAAGCATCTTAGATGCTGTACTTCCAGAATTAGAATCGTTTGTTTTTGGTGGCAAATCATCAAATTTTATAATACCACGGTGCATTTTTTCTAGTTCTTTTTCAGCCCATTCTAAATCTTTTTCTGTATCAGAACTTATTTTTCTAGCGGCATTTCTTTTTTTAATATAATAACCTACCATTTTTACCAAAATCTTAACAATATGAGGGTGTTTAATAGGTTCTGTTTCACTAAAAATACTTTCTACATCATAGTATTTTGAAATCATTATTTTAACTTCTGAAATACAATGTTTCTCTAATTCAATTACTGCATCCGTGAAATCTGCTACACTTTCATTCAACAATCTTTCTTGAGTGTAGGCTTTTAAATCTTTATCTTCTAAATATGTCATTACCAAGAGTATTTAGGTTTCATTTTTCCCATTAAATTTTTACCTTTTCTAACAGGAGTATATTTTTCAAGTTCTTTTGTGCAGGCTTCGTGTCCATCAGGATAATCATCATGACAATTATATCCTGGTTCAATTCCTTTCAATTGTGCTAAAGCAATTTGAGTGTCGTTATTAGATTTTATCTTTTTATTGTAATGCACTCTATTATTTTGATAGTAAGGAACCATAGACATAATTCTGTCTATTTTTTTTCCTTTAATAGATACTTTTACGAGGTTTAAACGTACACCTGTTTCTTTCTTAACTTCGTCAATCGTTCTTTGTACTTCATCATTCCAGAACTGTGACTCATATTGCCATCTAATTTTTACCGATGCAGGAAGCTTACTTTGGAAATTACTCATCCATCTTAATGGAGCTTTCATTTTGGTTTGTTTGCAAAACAAGTCAATTACATAAAAATTACTTTGTTTCAAACCTTCTACAGTTACAGAATTATAATCGCTAGTAGCATTCCCTGCGTATGCAATATCCCAATGCCCTATAATGCATTCAAAATGGTCAATTCTAGGTAAATCAACCCAGTTTATCATCTCGTCTTTAAATACAGTTCCTTCTACGTGTGGTGTATTGTTATATTCTGCCATAGCGGCTAATCGTCCAATATCTTCTTCTACATATCGGAAATACATATTATCATACTTACCAGTCCAAGTAGGCACGTAGGTTACAGGATCGTAGGCATTCACCTGGTGAACTTTCCATTTCGGATAAAGTTCCTGTAACATTGTTTGTATCATTATTGGCGCAAAACGGTTATTAGAATACGTGAAACGTTTCACTTCACCGTCCATTGTAGGAATTAAATCTCGAACAATCCAGTTTACCATTTTAATTTGGCGTTTAGGATTGGCATTGATGTCTTTTGTTTCTAAGTCATCACAATTAATAAGAGAAGGACGTTTGTTTTTTACACGTAAACCTCTTACAGATTGTCCCATACCAAGAGCTTGAGCAATAAAGTTTCCTTTTGTTTGAAAGAAACCATCCTCCCAAGAACCTAAAACTTTTTGTTCGCCAAAGTCAGCTAATATTCTAGGATTTGCTTCAAATTCTGCACGAATATCTTCTAGTAATTGATTGGCTTTATCATTTGAATTACCAATCAAAACAAAATAGCAATGTCCTTCACGTAACCAAATCCAGAAGGGAATAAAAATATTATTCCATACAGATTTTGCCAAAGCACGTCCCCATTGCGCAAAACCTCTAAAACGTTTGTTTTTTGCCACCATCCATGCCCATTCAATTTGGAAATCTGCACAAGGAGCATCTGCATAATGAGGGAAATAACGCTCAACCATTTTGCGAGGATCATTTTTGCAGGCTTCAATTGCAGCCGCTCGTTGTTCTTTAGTTTCAAAAGCAAATTCAGAACCTGCACTTCTTGCAAATTCTAATTTTTGTAAATATCGCTCTAGGGCGCTTTTATCTTTTTGCTTCATACTAACTACAACTTTTTATTTTTAATGGCTTAAAATTGAATTTAAACGGTGTTTGAACGGTTTTAAGAATATATTGTTGACGCTTCTAAAATGTGTGCGTGTTGAAAATCTAAAGTCTGCATATATAGACCTTCATCTTTAGCTCTAAGATCTCCAAAGATTTTATCCATTATTTCTATATACTTGGTGAGTGTGGTTTTGTTTTCGGCTTGGAAGCTTGCAAGCGTTTTATTCCACATTGCTATACCTTGGTCGTTATATACTGCATCCCTTTTTAAATTTTTTAATTCCGCTCTAAGATTAGCCACTTCTTCTAGCATAGGAGTAGTGATATTCTTATTAGGTATTTCCTTAATTTCAATTTCAAGAGCTCTAATTAATGCAGGTAGTTCCTTTTGTCTTTTAATAATTTCAAGGCGTTCATTAGATAGTTCATCAATTACTTGTTGAATTCGGTCAAGTCTTTCACCAACCTGATTAATGTTAGCATCTCTAATTTTTTTCCAATTTCCTTTTTTAATCCAATCACCTACAGTATTTGGACGCACTTTTAATTTGGTAGCTATGTCTTTAGCTTCCATATTTTCTTTAGTGAAATAGAAAAATGCGAGGTTTTTTTCTTGCTCTTTTGCCATTAATAGAAACATTTAATGAAGCAAAATTGCATTAGATAAAATGTTGTGTGAAATCGCAATCCCAAATCAGACCGTAATTGTTACTAAAACAGTTATCTATTGATACTGATTCGGAATACAGATTTTTCAGGTAAAAAAAACAGTGGAAAATTTGCCTTGTAATTCAAAACAATGAAGGGCAAATTTAATATTGAAGCTAACGCTTCTAATCAGTTTTTAAAACTTAACATCACAGGTCGAATTTGGTATGGCGAAATGGCAAACGCTCTTCGCTCTGTAATAGATGATGCGATTGCAAAAGGAATTACATCATCAGAATTGTTACTCACCACACCTGGTGGCAATGTTTATGAAGCAATTGATGTAATTACAGAACTAAAAAGACTGCCTAATCTAAAAATAATCACAGGTTCTATTGTTGCCAGTGCAGGAACTAGAATTCTTTGTGAGTTTGATAATGTAGATGCCAATAAAGCTACTCAATTTATGATTCATAAACCAATGGTTTCATTGGATGGGAACGAAGATGAAATACAAGCTGAATTAGCTAATCTAAAAAACATTACTGACGATTACAGAAAGGCTTACGCTAAAAAATTCAATTTAAAAGAATCTGAAATTGAATCTAAATGGAAGCAAAATTATTGGATGAATGCAGACCAAGCTTTAAAAATAGGTTTGATTACTAGCGTTATAGAAGAAGAAATTCCTTATAACGCATCAGTTGTAGAAATGATGGTTGCCTGTGGATGTCCTAACATTCCAACCCCAACCGCACAAACTCCACCAGAAAATTCAAACGAAAATAATACAATGGATATTAATCAATTAAGAGCCGCATTAGGAATGTCGGCTGATGCTACAGAAGAGCAGGTACTAGCGAAAGCTAAAGAGTTGAAAAGTACAGCAGACACAGCTGCTGCAAATATTGCAATTACAGCCGAACAAAAAAGAAAAGCCGCTGAAACTGTAATTGATAAAGCAATTTTGGTAGATAAGAAAATTACTGCCGAACAAAGAGAAAGTTTTATCGCCTTGCATATTAATGATTCTGCTAATACAGAAGCTTTATTAGCAACTATGAAAGGTGTTACGCCTGCATCTGCAGGAATTAAAGAAACTCCTGAAGGTGGTGGTGATTCAGAATCTGCAAGATCCAATTGGACTTTAGAAGATTATCTAGAGAAAGATCCTAATGCATTAGATGCATTAATCCAGACGAACCCTGAAAAAGTAAGACAGTTAAACGCAGCTTATGCAGCTAAAAAATAATTCACAATGTCAAAACAAAGAGTAGATTTAACACTAAAGAATGAGCTTGCAGTAACAGAGCTTATCAAGAATTTTAGACACGAAGACACGTGGCTAGAAGCAGTACCATCTAAACCACAATGGGTTGGTAATGATGTTATTAAAATTCCAATTAGAGGAACCGCTCCTAGAGTATTAATAGATAATACAGTTTATCCTATCGACTCTAGCGAGAGAGAAGACGGTTACCTAAAAATCTCATTACACAAATACGAGACTGAAAATACAGAAGTAACCACCGACGAACTTTATGCATTGCCTTATGAGAAGGTAAATGATGTACAAGTACAGCATCGTGAAACATTAGAAGATGTAACTGCAGAACATGCTTTGTTTTCTATTACGCCACAAGAAAATACAGCTACAACACCTGTATTAGTCACTACTGGTCCTGATGATGGTAATGGCAGAAAAAGACTTATTACAAAAGACTTAAGAACACTTAAGAAAAAATTAGATAAACTCGGCGTTCCTAAAGCTGGTCGTGTTTTGGTTCTATGTTCAGATCACGTAGATGATTTATTAGAACAAGACGAAACATTCAATACGAGATACCAAAATCATACAGAAGGTGCAATTGCCGAAAAATTCTGTGGTTTCAAAATCTACGAAAGTGTTTACGCTCCAGAATTTACAGCTGCTGGTCAAAAAATAGCTTATGACAGTGCTACTACAGGCTACGAAGCTTCTGTATGTTTCTTTGCTCCAATGACTGCTAAAGCACCGGGAACGGCTGAAAGATTTGCGGTAGACAAAGCTAACAATCCTACAATGAGAAGACACACTATTGGCTTTGAATTACATTGGGTATGTGTGGCAATGAAAGACGAAGGTATTGCTGCAATTAGATCTGTAGCTGCAGCTTAATCATATATAACAAAATTTATAATACAAAAGCCATGACCTTAAACCAGTTATCATTAAAAATCGCTCAAAGCCAAAACGGCGTACAGGAAGTTCCACGAAACAGCAACGCAGGTGCAGCCGTGGAAAGTTATTTAAAAAGTGTTGGGCTTGGTAAAGGTTACTCTTGGTGCATGGCTTTTGTCTATTGGTCTGTAAAAGAAGCCGCAAAACAACTTAATACTACAAGTCCGCTGATTAAAACAGCTGGCGTATTGCGCCAATGGAATGAAGTAAATTCTAAACTGAAATTCACTAAGAATCCTAAACCAGGAGACATTTTCATAATGGATTTTGGAAAAGGTCAAGGACATACAGGCTTCGTAGTAGAAGTTTTATCGAACGGAAATTTAAAAACAATAGAAGGTAATACAAACGACGAAGGTAGCCGTGAAGGTTACGAAGTGTGTTATCGAACTAGAAAACAATCTCAAATTAAAGGTTATATCCGAATTTAAAATTAAAAGTATGAAATCACTAAAAATTTTCTCTGTCATATTCTCTTTTTTCTTACTGGGATGTTTGCTTTTCACATCGTGTAAAAGCAAACTACCAGAAGAAACGAAAACAACCTATGTAAAAACCATAGAAAAGGTAAAAGATACTGTTTTTGTTATTGAAAAAGATAGCTCAATGTATCAAGCTTATATTAACTGTGTTAATGGAAGACCAGTATTGGTAGAAAGAACTCCAGAATATCAACCTCATAGAACTACAGCTACAGAACCAAAATTAAAGGAAGGTAAATATTTAAAAATTCCTAAAGTTAAATTAAGCAATAATGGTCTATTAACGGTCAATTGCGAGAAAGAAGCTCAACGGCTTTTCGCAACTTGGAAAGAAAAATATACTGCTGAGATTAGCGAAACACAAAAGCCAATTTATATAGATAAAGAGCTTACTACGTGGCAAAATATTCAGTTATACACAGGCAAGATAACACTTGGTTTATTGGGACTTACCATACTTGCTTTCTTAATTAGGTTCCTAATCACTAAAAAATTATTTTAATGAAATCACTTGCAGAACTTATAGAACTAGCAGTATTATTTGTTTTTGGTGTTGAAAAACATAAAAACGTTAATGTAGCTTATGCAGCAGAAGACGGCAACGTTTTCACAGACGAAAACCGTGCGAAAATTCACGTGAAAGGTAAGGAGATGAAATACTACACCATCACCAGAACTGAAGCTGAAGGAACTCAGCTAGAAAAAGTTGTAGTAGATGACTTAGACGAAAAAGAAATCGCTGAAAAAACTAAGGAGCTAGAAGAACTAGAACTGGTATCAGCTAATTACCAAAAAATGAAATCTTTGGTTCTTTTCTTTGGAATTGAAACTCCAGACTTAAAAGCAGATACTTTAATTGCTGCTTTAACAGAATATAAAACAAAAATCTCAGCATAATGGGAAATTTAGAAGGTACTAAAATTAACAAAATTGATGGCGGAAATGGAAGACTTTCCGCCACCAATGCAAGAATCTTTTTGATGATTGGCGCTATTTCTTTGGTTGGTTCTACATTACAAGCTAATGAAGCAGTAAAGCTAATTCAGACAAAAGATGTAGAAGCTGTAGGAATTACGCCTGCTTTTGATGCTAACAACAAAGTTTTAGCTCATTATCATGTTTCAGAGTTTTTCAGAAACGCACCTGAAGGAACTTTGTATTTCTTGCCAGTTGCAGATGATGCTACTATTACAGAAACTTTACCAACCGTTTTACAAACTTTGAAAACGTATTCTGAAATTAAAGGTATTGGTTTCTTTGGGTTTACTGATCAAACATTAACCTCTGTTTTTGGATTGGTAGAATCTTTACAAGAAGATTTAGTTGGTGAGGCGAAAAAGTCTGGAATTTTAATTGATTCCGTGCTTTTAGAAGCTGGCGGGAAAGGGGCTTTAACCTTCAATAATTACCCAGATTTTACTACAAAATCTGCTGAAAATATTTCAGTAATTATTGGTCAAGATAGAGATGTTGCAGATTTAGAAACTGAATATGCAGCGCATAGCTCTATTGGTTCAGCACTTGGTATGTTAGCTGTACGCCAAATTTCTGAAAATTTAGGCAGTACTGATATTATCAATAAACCAGAAGATAGAAAAGCTGAAAAGTTTTATAGCCTTACAGATTCTGCTACAGAAAAATTTGTTAAGGCGAGTTTATCTACAGGCGAAAAGCTTTCAGAACTTACAAATGTACAAATTAAATCTCTCCAGGAAAAAGGATATATTTTAATTGGTTCTTATGTAGGAGCTGCAGGGATGTATTTTTCAGGTTCTGAAACCTGTACATCATCTACTTCTAAATATTCTACCATTGAGAATAATAGCGTTTGGAATGCAGCAGCTAGATTAATTCGTGAAGCTTTAGCGCCTTACATCAAGGGTAAAGTTAAAAAAGATCCTAAAACGGGTTTTATCCTCTCTACCACTATTGCACACTGGCAACAAGTAGCTTACAAAGCTTGTATTGAAAGAATGGAAGCCGAAAATGACATTTCGGGAGGTAGCATTTATATAAACCCAGCACAATATCCCAAAAAAGAAACTCCACTTAAAATAAATGTAACCATAGAATCTGATGAGATTGCACACACTTTTGAAGTTGATTTAACCGTACAATAAAACTTGAACAATGGCAAATAAAATAACAAATTATTTAGGCAAACTAACAGGTTGGAATCAGTCAACTGTTAATATTCTCGGACGTGATGTAGTAGGAATCGAGGAGTTTGAATACTCAGATTCCACAAAAAAAGAAAATGTTTATGGTGCAGGTGGTTACCCTGTAGGCTCTACAGAAGGGAATTATGAAGCTAAATTTTCCCTATCTCTATACGTAGAAGAAGAAAACGCAATTCAGGCAGCTTTACCACCCGGAAAAAGATTTCAAGATATTGAACCATTTGATAGTATTGCTCAATATGCGCATCCATCAACTGGTAGGATTATCACTGACATCATTCACAATTGCCAATTCACAGGTAGAACTAAAAGTGGCAAAAACGACCAAGGGAAAATGGTTCATAAGCACGAAATGCTTGTAAGTCATATTACTTGGGGTATTTAATCTTAAAAAAAATAATCAATGAAAAAGACATATACAGAAGAACAAATTGAAGCTTACAAAGCTAAATATCCGAATGTAGTAGGTGAAGTAACATTAGTTCCATCAAAATTTGATGAATCAGAAGAAGACGATCCTTGTTATTTTCTTGTGAAAAAACCTTCGAAAGCATTATTAACAATGCTTGGTTCTAAAGAATACAAAGACAATCCTGAAAAAGCCAATGATGCATTAATTGCTAATTGTGTATTAGAAGGCGATATGGATATGCTTGATAATGACTCATCAGTATTTACCGGGTTGATTGAAAAATTAATCAATCTAAGCAATGTAACAAAGGTTCAGTTAAAAAAAGTTTAGAGTCGAACCGTCTAAATGAAGACGGTTTCGACTACTTTGAAGGAATAGACGCTCTTATTCTATTTCATTTTAAAAAAGATGTGAAAACATTAACTGATGATCAATACGCAAGCTATTATCAGGCTATTGATTTTCATTATAAGCTAGAAAGATTGAATCATTATAATGCTACACGGAAAGCAATTGCCGAAATTTTACAAGAAGTATTTAAAAAATCAGAAGATTAGATGAACTATCAAACCACATGGACATTAAGTGTATCCGACAAATTGTCAGGAACACTTTCTGTTATCAATGAGAAAGGTCAGAAAATGGCTTCTTCTGTTGGTGGTTCATTAAATACTATTTCTGATAAATTAGATTCTGCAACTAAAAAAGCTAACGGTTTTGGTGATTCTTTAAAAAAAATACGCCCAATTGATTGGCAAGCTGTAGGATCTAGCATCAATCAAATTAACGATAGATTACAAAGTGTAGCAGCTGTAGGAGCAGATTATGATGCTGCCTTAAGAGATGTATCAGCTATTACAGGTATTACAGGCAATAATCTTCAAGATTTGGGCGATAAAGCCAGAAAATTATCTATAGAATTTGGTACTGGTGCAGTTCCAAATTTAGAAACATTTCAGACAATTTTGTCAAGACTCGGGCCTGATATTGGTAAAAACTCTAAAGCTTTAGGTAATATGGGTAAATATGCCAATGTATTGTCTAAAACAATGAAAAATGATGTAGTTGGAGCTACAGATGCACTCACAACATCTATGCTACAGTTTAAAGTTGATTTAGATGATCCTATTGCAGCAGCAAAAGAAATGGAGCGCATGATGAACGTTATGGCTGCTGGAGCAAAAGAAGGCGCTATGGAGGTTCCACAAGTTTCCGCTGCATTAGCACAAGCAGGAGGTACTGCAAAACTGGCTAATTTAAGTTTTGAAGAAACCAACTCAGCTTTACAGGCGCTAGCGCAAAACGGTAAGTATGGAGCTGAAGCGGGTGTTGGATTAAGAAATGTACTTATAAAAATGAACGCACCATCCGCGTTAAGTAAAGACGCCGTAGCAATGTTAGATAAATATCATGTGAACATGAATAAAGTATCTAATTCTACAGTGCCTTTTTCAGAGCGTTTAAAAGAGCTTCAAAAAATTGGAAAAAACACAGATGCGTTAGCGGCTGTATTTGGGGCTGAAAATATACAAGCTGCTCAAGGTTTAATACAATCCGCACAATATCAAGAAGACTTGACTCAAAAAATTACAGGAACTAATGTAGCCTATGAGCAATCTAAAATAGTAATGGATGGCTGGTCTGAAAAATTACGCCGTGCAAAAATGTGGGTTGAAGATTTACAAATTGGTTCTTTCAAATTTACAAGCGTTTTAAGTGCTGGATTTGCTACATTGTCATCATCTGCACAATTAGCCGCTGATTTATCAACTGCTTATAGTGGTTTATCACCAGTTCTTAGAAGTACAACAATTTGGCTTAAAGGTACAGCATTATGGCAAAATGTAGCGGCTTTATCAACTAAAATATATACTGGTGCTCAATGGTTATTAAATGCCGCTTTAACAGCTAATCCAATAGGATTAATTATTGTAGCTATAGCTGCTTTAGTTGCTATGGTTGTAGTAGCAATTAAACATTACGACAAATGGGGTGCTGCTCTGTTACAATTTATGGGTCCTGTAGGATGGGTTATTAATTTATTTAAATCACTATATGACCATTGGGAATCTATAAAAAAAGCTTTCCAAACTGAAGGTATAATTGGTGGGCTTAAAAGATTAGGCTGGGTAATCCTAGATGCTTTATTAAAACCATTTCAACAAATTTTAGAAATTGTAGATAAAGTAACAGGAACTAATTGGTCTGGAAAAATTAAATCATTAAGAGAGCAACAGAACCTAGTAACTGAAGGTGAGGCTAAAACACCAACCGTACGTCAATTGAGTGTAAAAGAAGCTTTAGAAAAGGGTAAACTAGTAATGTATAATGGTAAAGCTATTTTGCCATCTTCAAGAGATAAGTTTGAAAAACAGAAAAAAGAAAAAGAAGCAAATGCTACTACTATTTCTGCTAATGATATTTTCGGGGATAAAAAAGAAAAAGACAAAAAGACAAAAAAATCTGCTAAATCCTCTAACGACGGTTTAAGCATGAGTGGAGAAAAAGGAGGTAATAGGACTATAAATCAAACTGTAAACATTAACAATTATTATTCTGCAACTAAACAAAATGTCGGGAAAATTGCAGATGAAATTGTTGGAAAAATTAACGACCGTCTTCGTGATGGAATGGTAGCTTTAGATTAAAATTATGAGCAAAGATATTTTACTTGACGACAATAATGACATTAAAATTATTAATGGAGATTTTGATTTTGGAGACAGTGAAATGCAAGAGGTTGGGCTAATCTTACAATCAACCCAGGGCGAATGGAAAATGATACCAACACTCGGTCCTAATTTGTATAGATTTATAAAATCAAAGGCTAGTAAATCAGAAATTGAAGCCACTGTAGCCATTCATTTGGCGATTGACAATAAAGATTTTAAGACTTTAAAAACAAAAATAAATACAGTTATTAATCGTGGACAGTAAAATATTTGGCATTGATAATAGAGCTGCACTTGGTCAGCTTTTTAAGACTGCATTTGGTGTTGCTCCTGTCTATATGACTGTACCTATTGGTAAAACAGGTGAAGTAAAAATAGAAGGTTTTAATCCTTCAGTAAAAGAAGATGAAATTAATGAGGATGAGATTTTAAAAAGTGTTTACGGAACACCGATAATTTACCCAGTTCAGTTTTCTGGTTCTGAATACCCAGTGTATGATTTTTATGGAAAATTGATAAAAAAAACATTTGAAGATCTATGGCTTCCTGCTACTACAATGGTAGATTTTAGTCGTGCAAAGAATACTATCAAAACAAATGTTTTAGGAGCAAACGGAACGGTAAAAGAATACTTTGGATTTGATGATTGGCAAATTAGAATAAGAATGCTTTGTCTTAGTGACAATAAATATAAAGCTAAAGAATATGCAGAACTAATAACTGACTGGTCTAGAATAGCAGGAAGTATTAATATAAAAGGCTCAATTTTCACTAAAAAAGAAATTTATAGTCTATCTATTGATGATATAGATATAAAAACACTAGCAGGTTCACCCGGTGTAATACCTATTGAATTAAGTTGTAGTTCTGATGAAGCAATTGAAATTTTTATAAATTCTGAAGAATGAAAGATTTAATAATGAATGCAAAGGTAGTTTTTAAAGCTACTCCAAATCATAAAGAATTTTTTATTAGAAAAATTTCAGAAGTTGAAATTAATAGTTCTTGGAAAACTATTTGTGATACAGCTCATATTATTTTACCAAGAAATGTAAAAGATTTTGACAGTAAAAAAGTAAAAGAAATATTTCGCCGTGGCGATAAGGTAGAAATACATCTAGGTTATGGTTATGATGAAAATTTAATACTTGAATTTTCGGGTTATATAGATAAAGTATCAGCTGATTATCCTATAACGATAAAACTAGAGGATGAAATGTGGAGGCTGAAACAAATACCTGTAAGTTTTGTTTCAAAAGATATAAAATTAAAGGCGTTCATTCAAAAATTTGTAACTGATTATCCAATTGATATTGATGCGGATATCAGTCTTGGAGCTGTAAGATTTAGTAAGGTTACCCTGGGTGAAGTTTTGAAAAAATTACAAGATGATTTTTCGCTTTACTCTTTTATTAGAAACGGGAAATTAACTATTGCTAAACCGTACTCTGATGTTAGTGATAAAATTCCAGTTTTTGACTTAGAACGAAACTGCGTGAGTAATAATCTTAATTATTTAAGCAAAGAAGAAAAGCTAGTAAAAATAATTGGTCAATCTATGCAAAAGCTTGCAAAAGCAATTAAGAAAAGAGAAAAAGATAAAAAATTAAAATTTGAGTTTGGTGATGCAAATGCTACTGAGACTATAAATTGGACTTTTAATGTAACAAATCTGAAGGATCTAGAAAATGAAGTAAAAAGAATGTATAATGATAAAAAGAAAGACGGTTGGGATGGTAGTTTTACCACGTTTGGAACTCCAAGCGTACAGCACGGACAAAAACAAAAACTAACGTCTTCTTTATATACAGATCGTGAAGGTGTTTATTATTCCGATTCTGTTAAAAAAACTTTTAATAGAGATGGATATAGACAGGAAATAGAATTAGGAGCAACTTTCAAAAAATGAGTTTAGATAAATTAAAGCAAACGCTATCAGAGCTTCAAAAAAATAATACTCCAACTCAAACGGTTTGGGTTGAAGTAAAGGAAGTTGATTGGGAAGAAAAAACAATGACGGTTTTGGGTATTGCTGATGATTTAGAGTATTATGATGTTTTGCTTGGTTTAGGTTCTGTAGATGTAAAGCCGAAAGTTGGCTCTAATTGTTTGATAGGTTTTATTAATAACTCTGAGACGCTTCCATTTTTAATAATGGCTGACGTAGTAGAAGAAATAGATGTAAAATCAGAGCATTGTCAATTAAAAGTAAATGACGGTTTCCTTCTAAAAAAAGAAAATGAAACGCTGAAAAAATTGATGGTCGATTTACTTCAGGAAATACAAAAAATGAAGTTTACCACCAATACAGGTTCTACTATAAAATTGGTTAATAAACCACAATTTTTGAGTATTGAAAATAGATTTAAAGACTTTTTAAAAGATAATTAAATGGCAACTTCAGAAGAAAGATTAAAGCAAAAAATAATAGATGTGATGGACGAATGTGCCGCTGAAGAAACAAGCCCGGAAACATCAAAAGAAAAATTTGCGGAAAAATTGGCTCAAGCCGTCATTTTTGAAATTAAAAATATGACGATTGCAGCCACATCACCAAACGGAACTGTAACAATTATAAGTATTACATAATGGAAGATTTATTTAAAGAACATTTTGGAACTCTACTAGCAACTCTTATCACTGGTTTTGGAGGTTGGTTTTTTGGAAGAAGAAAGTCAAACGCAGAAGCAAGTATTGTGGAAGCTGATTACGAGTCAAAAGAAATTGACAATGGCGGTAAAATAGTTTCAATGTACAAAGAAGCAATTGATGATTTAGGTAATCGTTATGAAAAAAAATATCAAGAAGTAGCTGCTATCTATGATAAAAAAATTGAGATTTTAGAAGCAGAAATTAAGTTACAAAAACAAATAATTTCGGGATTGAAAAAAGAAAATACAGAATTAAAACAAAGAATTAAAGAACTTGAAAGCAATAGTACTACATAATCAATCATTATTTGATATTTCCATCCGCTATACAGGCACCATAGAAAACGCTTTCAAAATTGCGGTTGCAAATGGTTTGAGTCCGACGGATGAGCTAGAACCTGGAGCGCAATTAATTATTCCTTCAGATGTAGAAATAAATAACGATGTTGTGAATTATTTTGCTGGTAAAGGCATTCAGCCAGCTACAGGATTTAATTATATAGAAAGCGAAATTACACCAGAATTAGAAGGTATTTCTTACTGGATTTTGAACAAAAATTTTATCGTACAATAAAATGGCTAGATCAGTTGATACAATATATGCAGATTTGCTAGCGAAAAAAGAATCTGACAGTAATTTAGATGCGCTAAATAGCACGTCTAAAACAGCAATTTGGAGACTATGGCTCTACATTGTGGCTTATGCTACCAATGTACTAGAATCTCTTTTTGACAAGCATTATACAGAAGTTACTTCAATTATTACAGAATTGAAACCTCATACAATGCGTTGGTATCGTCAAAAAGCTTTAGCCTTTCAGTATGGTTTTGATTTGATAAGTGATACTGATGTTTTTGATAACGGAACGGCTACAGAAGCACAAATTGAAGCTTCAAAAATTATTAAGTATGCCGCCATCACCGAAGCAACAACACAAAGTAGATTAGTTTTAAAAATTGCCACTGAAGATAATGCAGGTAAATTAGCGCCAATTACAGCAGGTCAAGAAAATGCTTTTGTTCCATATATTGAAGAAATAAAAGATGCAGGCGTTGCAATTACGGTTATCAACTATCTACCAGATATTTTAAAATTAAACTTAAAAATTTATTATGATCCATTGGTTCTTACAAGTTCTGGAGTATCAATTAGAACTGGTAAAAAACCTGTAGAAGATGCGCTCAATGAATTTATGAAAGAATTGCCTTTTAATGGTGAATTAATTTTGAATTCACTGATTGATAAGTTGCAAAAAACTGAAGGCGTTAAAATTCCACACTTAGTACAAGCAGCTAGTAAATGGATTGACACAGCTTTAGACGACTATGGAAATTTTGAAAATATTTCGGTAAAAAAAATACCTGTATCTGGTTATTTTGAAATTGAAAATTTTGATAATATAGAGTATGTGGTTTAATGTCAATTGGAAAAAACTTGCAATTTTATTAACTCCGACTTTCTTAAGAAGTGAGTTGATGATTGCTTGGTTAGAGCTATTGATGGAAGGTATCAATGATATTCATTACCAATGGTTACAGTTCCGTAAATCTAATATTTACATCCTGGCACATAACTCACAGGTTTGTTATTTACGAGCTTCTTTAAATGACAGGTTTGATAACGAGCAAAGGCGAATCCAAATTATTGACGGTAATAAATACCAACGCAAATACATCTATACAGACGAGGAGCAAAAACCTAAATTTTTAGGAATAATTTACATTCATGGTGATGAAGACTACTCAGATACAGGCGTTGACTTCATTGTTCAAGTTCCTAATGATATTATTTTCAATATTAATGAAATGAAAGGCTTAATAGATTTTTACAAATTAGCAGCAAAACGTTATAAAATAGTAATACTATGAATAGACTAGATTTAGATCAATCTGGTGGTTTACCATTGAGCACGCAGATTTTAGATAATATGCAAAGTGCCTACAGAACTACTAATGAATTAGGAAGATTGGCAGGCGATAAAACTATTGTTTCAGGCTGCATAGAGGCAGGCGGTGTGGTTACTGATGGTTTTGTGATTATAAATGGCGAGCTACTAAAATTCAAAGGTTCTGCTTTGTCTGATTATGTAGTCATTCAAGAAGTTGCCGAGAATCCGAGAGGTTTCGAAGACGGAAGCGCAAAGCCAATTATTTACGAGCGTTACGCCACTTTTGGAACTGCTGAAACTCAATATTTATGGACTGATTTTAAACGACCGTTAACTTTATTGCAAATACAAGAAAAGCTCACGCAATTAGAGAATATGGTACCGATTGGCTTGGTTGCAATTTGGGATAGACCAGCAGACGTAATCCCAACAGGTTGGGTAGAGCATACCGATTTAGCTGGCAGAACGGCGGTTGGTCATGCCGATGGAGATGTTAATTTTGGTGCTTTAGGTGGTAATTTAGGTGTTTCACAGGTAACTCTTGATATTTCTCAAATGCCATCTCACAGCCATTTACAAGGTACTGAAGGTTTATATCATGATTATGGCGGCGGTACTGTGATAGGTAACAGAACTTATCCAGATGGTACATTTGCTTCATACAGAAACGCTAAAACCAGCGAAGCTGGTGGTGGTCAAGCGCACACGAATATTCAACCGTCAAGAATTGTGAAGTATATCAGATTTGTAGGATTTAGCAGTTAAGAAAATGCCAGTAGTAGATAAAAATCAATTAAAAATTTGGTTTAAAAATTTAGCCAAACCAGTTCAAGAGCAATTCTGGAATTGGATAGATAGCTTTTACCACAAAAGCGAGCCAATCCCAAAAAGCGGCGTGGAGAATCTTGTAGAAGATTTAGCCAAAAAAGCGGATTTAGTGGGTGGTGTAGTGCCTGCAAGTCAATTGCCGTTTTCTGTTAATACCTCTGAAGTGATAGCAATTGGAAATATCACTTGTACTACAGACACGGTTACGCTAGCAGTTCATAGTTCTGGCGCTAACGTGGTAAGAGTAGATGGCGTAGTACATACAAGGAATTTCCCAAATAATTTCACATTTACGCCTGTAAGTACAGGTAGCAAGTTTTTGATATTATATGCAGTAAATGACGCTGGCATATTTCGTTTGGCAGAAGGCTTGGAAGGTTTAGAAGCTGTAGAACCAGAACTGCCAGTAGGTGCGCTATTTGTGCGTAGAATTTTAGTAAATTCTTCTGGTGCAGATATTGAAACGCCTACACTGACAGGTTTTAAAGAAAAAAAAGAAGATAATTGGAAGATATTTTCTTTTGCGCAAACTGATGTGCCTATGTTTTTACCATTTTCTGATGGTAGAGCATCATTTTTATTGCTTAGTGAAAATTCATTAGCAGGTAATTTCATTTTGGGAGGTTTTTTACGTAATAATACTTCTGAAAACTGGTGGTCTGGCAAAGAATTGACAATTCTTAATAACACTGGATCTGATGTTAATTTACAACACATTGAAGGTTTTGATGAGCCTACACAGGCAACTTTTCGTAGTAATTTTTTATTGAAAAATAACGAGACGGCAAAAGTAAAAGTGTTGCAAGATGGTGATTTGGTCGAAATAATGGCAGCGAGTGTAGATATATCTGGGAAACTAGATAAAGGTGGCTACGCAGGTACTGCTCAAGACTTAAAAAACGATATTGACTCTAAAAAAAACAATATTAGAAAAAACGCACAAAATGGCGCTATTAATTATTGCGGTTTTGCACCATCTGGAAGCGCTGAAAATGCAGCAGTTTGGACTGTGACTAAAATTACAGTTGCCGCTAACGGAACTATAACAAAACAAACATTTACAAACGTAACATGGTCTAGTGTGCCATTTTAAAAATATTGAATTATGAAATTAGTATTAAAACAACCAATAGTAGTAGATGGCGTAGAATATCCTTTTGCTATGCTTTCTATAAGTATGTCTACCAATCAGAATGATGTAGAAAAATACTTTTTTGCAAGTAACCTCACACCGTATAGAATAGATGAAAATGGAGCTATTGAAAAGTTAGACGAGGCTAGTTTACCTATGTCTGTAATTTCTATTTTAGAGAGCCAATATGAGCAATTAGGGATAGATATTCTAACAGCCTTTCAGAACCAATTAAATAGAAGTTAATTATGGCAAATGTTTGGGCAATAAAATCTGGAGATTGGAACGATGTTACAGTTTGGAATACTGGAGCGTTGCCTACATCTACTGATGATATTTATGCTAACAATTTTAGTATTAATATTAATCAGAATATTACAGTAAATTCTTTAAGAAATACAGCTAATACAGGTATAACAGCAGGAGGTACTTTTACTTTTAATACAGGAAATATCACTGTTAATATTAGTAATACTATTTTTTATACAACAGCAACTATATTTAGCATTACTGCAACTAGTGGTTTAGTAACTATTAATATAACTAATGCAAATATTCTCGTCAATACTAATGTTGAGTTGATAAAACATACTGGTAACTGTAATTTGACTATTTCATTAATATCGTTAGGTAGTGGCGGCGACCCTTATATTAATAAAAGTGTTCTTACAAAAACTAGTAATGGTAATTTAACTATAACTGGTAATATAATTGGCACGAGTGGGGCAAATTATACTAAGAATACTATATATAATTCAGGTGGTGGTAATATCAATATCATAGGAAATGTTACAGGAGGAGGCACAATTCAAAATGCACCAGCTATATTAGTAGAAGGATCTGCTAATTTAACAGTTAATGGGAATGTGACGGGAGCATCAGGCAGTTTAGGCGGCTATGCAACAATTGTCTTTAGCTCTTCAGGAACTTGTAGTATTATTGGTAATTTAACAGGCAATGTATCGGCTGGACTTTATTTACTTGCTGGAACCGCTAATGTCAATGGGACTATAGCAGGTGGAAATTTTGCTGGCGTTGTTGGTGTCATTGTTCAAAATGCAATTCTAAATCATGTAGGTACTGTTCAAGCATCGGCATTTGCATCTGCTATTAGTTGTAATTCGCCAATTACATCTACTGTGATATGTACAGGTCCATTTCTAAAAAATGGATACATTGTTGCAATAGCTTCACAAACTCTTAGAATTAATTTTAATTCTAACTCATATTTTCAATTTAAAAAATCTAATGGCGAAGATATAGACTACGTTTCAACCGTAGAGGGATATAATTATCCAACGCCAGCAGATGTGCGCTATGGGGTTTCATATAAATCAGGTTTAGCAATTGGCACATGTCACGTGCCAACTCCTGATAATGTGCGAAAAAACATTCCTGTAGATAATACTGTTGGTACATCAGATAATGTAAATGCTGATGATATTTTACAAGCTATTCAAGATAGCTCACTACCAATTGCGCAACGCTTAAGAAATGTAGCAACTGTCGAAAGTACTGGGGCGCAATTAGAAGCGTATCAATAAAATAATGAGGAAAAAAGTCCTCCAACATTAAATACCTCTCACAGTAATTTAATTTATGACACCAAAGCCACAGCGTTGGAGGACAATAAGTCTTCTCGCTGTGGCTTTGTTATGTCTAATTACTGTGAGAGTAGCAAAGGTAAAAAAAATAAAATTAAACAAGAATAATATATGAAAAATTACACACAATCGCCTCTACCATTTCAGGGGCAAAAAAGAAGATTTTTAAGACCGTTTAAAGAGGCTTTAAATGGTTTTTCACCAACGGCAACTTATGTAGATTTATTTGGTGGTTCTGGATTGCTCAGCCATACTGTTAAGCAACATTATCCAAACGCTAACGTCATATATAATGATTTTGATAATTATAGTCAGCGTTTAGAAAATGTAGAAGAAACTAACCTAATTTTAGGCGATTTAAGACAGATTTTAAAAGATTATCCTGACGCTAAAAGAATAGTAGGTAAAACTCATTATCAAGTTATTGATAGATTAAAATCAGAAAAAGGCTTTGTAGATTTTATTACAATATCTAGTTCACTTTGTTTTTCAATGAACTATGGAACTAGCTTAGAGCACTTTGAAAAAGACAGTCTATATAATAATGTTAGACAAAGTAATTATAGATGTGATGGATATTTAGATGGCGTAAATAGAGTTAAGAAAGATTATCGCGATTTATTTGCTGAGTATCGTAACCATGATAATGTGGTTTTTTTAGTAGATCCGCCATATTTATCTACTGATACAACTACCTATAATAGGACTGATTATTGGAAATTAACTGACTATCTAAATGTTTTAAAAGTAATAGAAGATACATCTTATTTCTATTTTACTAGCAATAAAAGCCAGATTATTGAGCTCTGTGATTGGATGGAAAATAATGGGTATTGTAATAATCCTTTTGATGATTCAACTACGGTAACAGTAGGTGCTCAATTAACGCATAATGCAAGATATAATGATATTATGATTTATAAGAATAATTATTAATTTAAACCCCGTTTAAAGATTATTTAAACGGGGTTGTTTTTTTAATAAAAAATTTAGTTTCATTGCAATTATTTTTTTTACATTTGGTTTCGCCGATTATGTATCAATTTCTAATTGTTTAGTATAATTTATTTTCCTAATTTGTGCTTTGTAATACATCACGATTAATGCAATTGTAAGAGCTCCCATCAACAAAATAAACCACCAAGATTTCCAAAAAACTTGCTCGATTGCAAATTTTACAGATAGCGGTTTCGCCTTATCTTCTTCAGTTTTTAATAAAATTTCATACTCTCCCGAAGCAAGCGAGGGAAGTTCTAATTTTCTGGAGTTCTCGTCTGCAAGATGCCAAATTCCGTTATTTATTTTATAGAAAACATTGTTTTTTTCTCCAGGGGTAAAATTGAGCAAAGCATAATTGAGCTCTAAATTATTTTTATCATTTTCAAAAGAAATTGGCTTTTGATATTCAAAATTTTCGCCGTTCATTTTCACCTCATCTATTATTAATTTCGGCGTATTTTGTTTTTCTTGATAAGCAATGGGAAGTGCTAAAATTCCTCTGTTTACCGCAATATAAGCTTTATCATTA
Organism: Flavobacteriales bacterium UBA1937; assembly: GCA_002337005.1. Taxonomy (GTDB): domain Bacteria; phylum Bacteroidota; class Bacteroidia; order Flavobacteriales; family Weeksellaceae; genus Cloacibacterium. The sequence goes on from DDFD01000087.1 coordinate 45,743, forward strand.
ACTTCAGAAATCTGACTAAACTCAAAATCTTGATTGTACGAAAGTTTTTTATAAAAATTTTTCTTAAAAAAATCATACACAAAAATTCCGTTATCGGTGTTGAGATAAAGACGCTCATTTTGTAATTTAATTTTAAGAATTCTATAATTTTTGATGAACTGATTAAAAGAAGTTTTCTTTACCTGATTTCCTACAATCTCTACTAAAAAATTATTTTGTGTTAATCCAAAAACCTGATTTTCAAAACATACCAATCTTGTAATGTACAATGATTTTCCGTTGTATTTTATTTCTTGATTTTTGTAATCTTTGAAGAGATATAATCCTTTGTTGGTAGCAAAATACAACGATTTTATCTGCTGGTTATAGGCTACAGATTTTCCACGAACATTTTTTAGCAAAATCAATTGTTTGTTTTCTTCTAAAACTACTGGAAAAAATTTTTTCCAATTATTTCTTGACGCACCTAATTGTAAAATTCCGCAACTTCCACTTGCTGCAAAAGCATAAGAATTTTCATCTATAGGAATAATATCTTTAATTGCAGCTTCACTTTCATAAAGGGTTTTTCCTTGAAAATCTAAAACTCTAAAACCGTAGGAAGACAAGAAAATTTTAGGAATATTACCGAAGGTTTTCAGCAAATAAATTTCGTGGTTGTTTTGTCCTTTAAAAAGAAGTTGAGCAGTATTTTTTTCTAAATTTTTAAGAAATAATTCTTCATTTTGCGTCCCAATTAAAAGATTTTGATTGACTTTAGAAATAGAAGTTATGATTTTATTATTTTCAAAAAACTGAATATCTAAATTAGGTACTAAAAAAATTCCGTTATTGATGGTTGTAAACCAGAAACTACCATCCTTAGTTTGGTAAACACTAGAAATATTAAAACCTTTGAAATATTGACGAGGGTCATTAATTTTAAATGCGCCATCAGTAGTACAAAGCCAATTTTCCTTTCCATCAAAAGAAGAGTTCTGTATAAATATAATTTCATTTGGAAATTCTACTGTTTTAAAATTTTTGAAATCATAAAGAACTCCATTTTTTTCGTATTTTGAAGTAAATAGAAGTCCGTTCTTTGTATTTTGAATTAAACCAGCCTTAAAATTTTTTAATTTTTCAGGAAGTGGAATTCTCCTTACATTTTTTTCGTTTACTATTAATAATTCATCAGCAAAAATGTAGAAATTTTTAGCATCAGTATGTGTAGAATTTAGTTTTTTGAGATTGATTGAAATATTCTTTAGTTTTTTTCCATTTCTAATGTCATAAATCACCAAACCGCTTTCTTCTATTGTAAAAAGGGAATTATTAATAACAGCAAACTTAAGATAACCAACAGGAATGTGTGGTTTGAAAAGTTTAAGTTCACCTTTTTCTACATAGTAAATGTAGCCATCAAAATTACTGTACCAAATTCTACCATAAATATCTTCGGTAATGCCGGAACCAGATTTAGAGGTTTGTTCTTCTAAAGTGTATGAAGTATAATTTTTACCATCATATCTGTACAAACCTTGTTCTGTAGAAATCCAAATGAACCCTTTTTTGTCTTGGTAAATATCGTAAACTGTTTCTGTAGGCAATCCGTTTTGTTTGTTGAAATGATAATAATAGGGAACAAAGTTCTGAGCTCTAAAACCAAAACCTATTAAGAAAAAACATAAAAACAAGAGCTTTCTATACATTAGAAACAAATGTAATAAATATAATTTTCTCCATAAACTAGAATTTACCAATTCTCATTTTTAGTTAACCAAAATTAGCATCACGCTTACATTAACTCAAAAGTAGATTTGGTTAAGTCTGTGCAATTTCAATTTGAAATAGGCTATACTTTTGCGCCATTAATTCACTGTAAGTAATTCTTAATGATGAAAAAAATAAATATTTACATTAAATATTCTTTACGAAAACTAAAGAGACAATGGTTTATTGATAAAAATTGCATTTAACTAAAAAACTATAGATGAAAAAAACAGTATTCGTTTTATTGATTAGCTGCTTTACATTACAAGCAAATGCTCAATTCGGAAAATTACTCAACAAAGTAGCAGAAAAAACATTAGGTACACCAGAAGGTGACGCTAAAAAAGCAATTACGCCAGACAAAAAAGATTTAAAAGCATTAGAAGAAGATGCTGCTGATCCTTTTTTAGAAAAACAAAATTTCAAAAAAGACGGACCAAGTGGAATCTATTATGCATCAGTTCCTTTAGGAATTAAAAACATTACCAACGGGAAAGTTTTAGCACTTAAAAAAGTTTATTTAGAATTTGATGATGCCAATTTCAAAGTAAATCTTTATTCAAGATATCATTTCCAAAAAAGTAGCGAAGGAAATCCAATTATAGATGCTCAATACACCACTTGGATAAGTTCTGGAGTTACACTTAAATATAAAGCTATGCTTTTAGAACAAATGAAATCTAAAGGAATTTTACACTACAGAGAATGTTATATGCCTGATATTGCATATGTACAGTACCTAGACAAAGATCCTGCAAAAGGTGTAAAAAAAGGTGAAGTAAAAGGGTTACTTCAATTAGAACCAGGATTATTTTATGCTTCTGATGAACCTTATGCTGCTTCTGGTAGTGATCCTTATGGTCATAACTTATTTGATGGGCAACAATATTTATTCTTCTACAAAGCAGGAATGCAAGATAAAATTAAAAATTATCCTCCAGCAAAAATTGCTCAAATTTTTAAAGAGATGGATAAGAAAAAAGACGAAGCTTATGCAGCAGGAGCTAATCTTCCTAAAAAAATTAATCCTGCAAAAGCTCCTTCTCAACAAGCGATGATGAATGCGGTAAAAAAACGTGTGGCAGACTATGGATGGAAAGAAACACCAATTTATTGCTATCCTACAAGTGAGTGGGCGCCACAATATCAGGATTTAAGAAATAGCCAAGGAAATTATGTGAAAACGCTTACTTCTAGATTAATGGCAATTGTAGCCGTTTTCAAAAAGCCAGACGGAACCTGCGGATTTATGAATATGCAAATAGAGCAACTTAATTCTTACTCTGCAGCAGGAAGTCTAACCGAAAATTACGTTACACCTCCTACAGATTATGCCAACTCTGGAATGGATTCTATAGATTGTGCAAAAGCAAACACAAACAAATAATTTTCTTCATACCATTACTACGGAATTCTGATTTTTTCTGATTTCGTAGTAATTTATTTATTAAAATTCATTAAAATGAGGCTCACAATTAAAGTTTTGATTTTATTAATAGTAATGTTGAGTATTACTGCAAATGCTCAAAAAAAAGATGTTACTATTTCTGAAAAAGCTGCAATAATAGTTTTTCCTTCTAAAGAAAAAATTGCTCAACTAAAAAAAGAATCTGCAAGTGAAGATGAATATTCTTCAATAATAGAAAACGGTATATTCTATCTAGATAATGCTAAAATTTTCTTGAAAAATAAAGGAATAAAACTAATAAAAATCTATAGTTCTGATGTTTTGAAATTTAAAAACAAGACTACAACTAAAAATTTCGATATCAAAAATCTTTCTTGGGAAATTATTTTTTATATGCCAAATAAATCTCCAAAACTAGTTGATATTACTAACGTAGAAAATGAATTTCAGGATTATTTCTTAACTGTTAAAACAAAAAAATTATGAAAACAAAAATTTTACAAATTTTCTTTCTGCTAACTTCTATTATAGTATTTTCTCAAGCACCACTTTATCATTTTAATTTTGATAACACATATTGGAACACCAGTTCTACCGTGCAATTCATTCAATCTGGCAGCAATGGTTATACTACTTATTTTCAATCTGGTCGAAATGGCGGACAAGCTGTAAAATTTCCTTTGGGGAGTTCATTATCAACTAGTCTAAATAATTTACCACTTAATGCTTCTGCGCGCAGTATTGCGGTATGGATAAAATTCGACAATGTAAGTAGTAAAAATTATATTTTTAGTTATGGTGCGTCTTCTACAGGAAATTGTTTTGGATTAACACAAAATACTTCTACTCAGTTTGAACAATACAATTGGGGTGGTGGTTATAGTGTTTTGGGGTATTTATCAGCCAACTTAAACACAACAAATTGGTATCATTTAGTAACTGTATATGATGGAACTAATGTTAAAATCTATATTAATGGAGTACTTTTAAAATCTCAAGCCATTGCAATAAACACCTTAAATGGTTATTTTAAATTAGGTGATACGCCAAGTATTTCTAGTGTGTCTTCATTAAATGCAAAAATAGATGATTTACAAATCTATGATTTCGCGCTTACAGATGTTCAAATTCAGAATCTTTATCAATATGATAACCTTTTGACTACGAATGAAAATCAAATTTATAAAAATCAAATTTATATTCTTCCCAATCCTACAAAAGATGTTGTTTTTGTAAAATCTGAAAAACAAACTAGTAAGATTGAACTTTATGATTATTCTGGTAAAAAACTGAAAGAATCAGCATCTAAAGAAATGAATGTTTCTTCTTTACCAAAAGGAAATTATATCATAAAAGTTACTGATAAGGAAGGAAACACTCAAACTAAAAATTTAATAAAAGAGTAATAAAAATAGATTTTATAAAACATAAATAAAAATCAATAACAACATTAATTTAATTCTACATCCATGAAAAAAATAATTTTATCTTTAATAATGCTAACCTCCTATTATTCTGTAAATGCAAAATTAAAACTGCCTTTTTCAATGAAAATGGAAGCAAGAATTCAATCAAAAATTGACATCAAAATTAAAAATGATACAGATAATGCAGTACAAGTTTATAACGCAGGAAGTGGTGGAACTTATTCTTTAACAAAAGGAGCAACTACAACCATTAAAATGGAAGAAGGAGATAAACTTTACCTCTATGAAAAAGGAAAAAAAGGCAAACTCCTTTTAGAAGCTTCTTCTACTATGAATGGAAAAGTTCAACTATTAAGTAAACTTTAAAAAATTAAATAAAACCTAAAATTAATTTTAAACAATTTAAAATAAGACAATTAAAATTCTTTAAACTTCCATTTTGAAATTAAAATAATTTGTTGATTAAATCTTGTAGAATTTTTTCTGCAAGATTTTTTTATTTATCTTTATCACTAAATTTTTAGTAATAAAATAATGAAAACTTTTCTCACCCTTGTTTTGCTTTTTACTTTTGGAATTTGTTTTCCTCAGATCATCACCGGAAATATAGAAAATGAAGCAGGAAACCCTGTTTCTAATGTAAATGTTTATGTAGATGGCACCAAAATATCTACAATTTCTGCTGTAGATGGAAGCTTCAGTATTGACATTCAGAATCAAAAAAATGGAAATTTGGTTTTCCAAAAAGAGACTTTTGAAAGCTATTCCATCACAATCAATAAAGCACTTGGCAAGAAAGTAAAAGTAGTTCTTAATAAATTTAAAGATATAGAAGAAGTATTGCTAATACCTTACACAGAAGAGGCTTATCGAAATTATATTCAGTATTTTTTGAATGAATTTATTGGCTCTGACCAAAACAATGTGAAGATTAAAAACCAAAGAACACTTAAATTTTCTTATGACAAAAAAAATAAATTACTGAAGGTAAAAGCTCCCAAAACACTTATTATTAGCAATAAAAACTTAGGCTACGAAATTCAATATAATCTTATTGCTTTTGAAGCAGATTTTAATAATAATACCATTTCCTATGCTGGAACTTCGTTTTTTAAAGAAACTTCACAAAAAAATACAGTGAAAATAAACAGAATGGATGCTTACTCTGGAAGTATGATGCATTTTTTAAGAAGTGTATATGCTAAGACTACTTCACAAGAAGGTTTTATTGTAAATCACGTGATCAAAATACCCAACAAAAATTATCCTACAGAAGAAGAATTAGAAAGATTAGAAAATTTCCGAAAAGATTTTAAAACGAGTAATATGATGAAAATCCCTGAAGATATTGCCAATATTACCCGAAGAAAAAACAATGAAAAACCATATACTTTGGCATTAATAAAATCTCAAATCCCCGAAAGTGCTTACACTAAAACACTCTCAGGAAATGTATTTTTAGATTTTAAGGATATTTTGCAAGTCAATTTTAAAAAATATTTTTATGATTTGAAGAAAGGACAATTTGTAAAAACAGAAACCTCTACCAACAAAAGTTCTTACCTCTATCCAGAAAAAGATGTCTTTGAAATTTATGCAGACGGAAATTGCTCTAATCCTATGGAATTGCTAGCACAAGGTTATCTTTCTGAACAAAAATTAGAAAAACTATTACCGCTGGATTATCAATTAGGAGATTAATTTCTTGAAAAAAAATAATTTCCAATAACGATAAAATGGAATAATTATTGTATTCAAGTTGTATATAAATTGGAAACAATTACACACAACACTGATGAAAAAAATAAATATTTACTTTAAATACAGAATAATAAGACGACTAAAAAGATACTTGTTTATAGACGAAAAAAGCATCTAAACAAATTATTTTCATACCCCCCTTTTAATCTACTTTAAATTCTCTATTTCTCACCATTTCTGCAATTGTGAGAATGTCTTCACCTATTAATCTATCGTTTTCTAATTTTTTGACCTTAGAACGAAGAATTTGGTAGTTTTCTTCAATAATTTTAGAAGATTTCAACGGTCTGCGAAACTCTATTCCTTGTGTTGCAAACATCAATTCTATCGCTAAAATATTTTCTAAATTCCCTAAGACTTGATTGAATTTTCTCCCCGAAATACTTCCCATAGAAACGTGATCTTCTTGCCCCAAACTGGTAGGCACAGAATCTGCCGAAGCAGGAAAACAAAGCGTTTTGTTTTCTGTAACTAACGCAGCAGTAGTATATTGCGGAATCATAAATCCTGAATTGAGACCAGAACTTTCTATCAATAACTTAGGCAAACCATATTTTCCTTCTAGCAAAAGATAACTTCTTCTGTCTGAAATATTTCCTAATTCTGCTGCTGCTAAAGTGGCATAATCTAACGGAAGTGCCATTAATTGCCCGTGAAAATTTCCTCCAGAAATAGCTTCTTCGTCCGAAATTACTATAGGATTGTCTGTTACAGAATTAAGCTCTGTTTCTGCCATTTCTTTCAAATGTTCAAAAGCATTTCTGCTGGCTCCGTGTACCTGCGGAACGCAACGCATAGAATATGGATCTTGTACTCTTCCGCAATTCTCGTGATATTCTAGATTTTCTGAATTTTTCAACAATTTCAGCATTCTTTTTGCCACCAATTTACTGCCTTTATACGGTCTAATTTCGTGCAGTTCTTTTTTAAACGGACTAGCAGAGCCTTGGTATGCTTCTATGGAAAATGCCGCTGCCAAGTCTGCTAAATTTAATAAATATTCAAATTTTTCTAAACCTTTGATTGCGTGAGCCAAAATAAACTGAGTTCCATTAATTAAAGCTAAACCTTCTTTCGCCTGAAGTTGCAAAGGTTCTAATTGATACTTTTGAAGAAGTGCAGAAGTTTCTACAATCTGTTCACCATCCCAAACTTTTCCTAGACCAAGAAGTGGCAAAACAAGATGTGCTAATGGTGCTAAATCTCCACTTGCACCTACAGAACCTTGCTCTGGAACTACAGGAATAATGTCTTTTTCTACCATTAAGATTAATCTTTCTACCACTTGCAGAGAAATCCCCGAAAAACCTTTAGAAAGTGCGTGTATTTTAGAAACCATCATTATTTTAGAAATTTCTTTGGCAATTGGTTTTCCTACACCTACCGAATGAGAGATAATGAGATTTTCTTGCAATTTAGCGGTTTCTTCTTCAGAAATTTTGGTTTCACAAAGTGGCCCGAAACCTGTATTGATACCATAAACTGTTTTATCAGATTTTACAATTTTTTGTACGTTTTGATAAGAATTTATGATTTGTTGTTTAGATTTTTTATCCAATTTTGCTTTTTTAGGATGTTTTATTATTTCTAAAACATCGTGAAAAGTAAAAAGATCTACTCCGTATGTTAACATTGTTTAATGAGATTTATTTGGTGCTAAATGTAAGCAAATAGAAGCACAAAAAAAAGCGAGAAAAATCTCGCTTTTAGTTATTTCTTAACTACAGTTACTAGCTGACCTTCGTACTTGGTAATGGCATCAAAAATCTGCTTAAATGCAGGGAAGTATTCTTTTGGGAAGAATGAGTCTGCAACTAAAATATTACTTTCAACTGTAATTTTGTTACCTTCTTGGGTTACCATATAAGTATATACAATGCCTTCATCTTCTGTTTTAAATTTTTTAGAATCTGGTATGGTTTCAAATTTATAACCTTCAGGAATTGTAATGGTTACTTTTTTATTTTTAGTATAAGCAGAGATAAATTCTATAGGATTTCTTCTTTCTTCAGTTTGGTTAAAATCATGGTTTTTAGAATATAAAAACAAAAGTGGATTAAAAATAAATTTACCACCTACTCCATCTACAAAAGTATCTGATGTAAAATCAAAACTTGTTTCAAATTCATTATCATTTAATAGACCAGATTTAAGATTAGATAAAGGAAATTTATATCTCTCTTTGTAGTTGTCTTTTTGGTAACCTTCTTTGTCTTTATCATATTCTTCGCTATTAAGCATAGCATATACTTTGGTATCTCTATCAGTAAAATGACCTTCAAAAGTAGCATCTTTTTCTAGCTGAGCATTTACTTCTAGGTAAGTATTGCTTTTTTCAGGATTCACTAAATTTATTTGGTCTGCTTTCTCTTCTGAAAACAAGTAACCAATATAATTTACAGCTCTAGGAGGAATTACATTAATAGAAGAAAGTTTAGAAGTAGCATCTAGAGTATACAATTTATCTTTAGACCCAAAACAAGCAATTAGATAATTAAGACTTGTAATAGAAGGTAAATAATTAGTAAGCATACCTCTATCTACCGTGGAAAGAACTACAGGATTGGCTTTAATTCCTGCATTTCTAAGCAGTAAAATCAATAAAATATTAATTTCTGCTGAATTACCTACTTTGGTATTAATTAAGTTTTTAATTCCTTCATCTACAAAAGCCCCTCTTTTTTTATCCCAAGTATAATTTTTTTGTACAAATTTCAAAATGGCTTCTGCTTTTTTAATTTCGGTAGGTATTTGCTTGATTTCATTCGGAAGTAAATCTCTTACTAAGTTATCTTTTTTAAGTGCGCCACCAAATTCTTCTTCTTTCATCATTTCTTTTCTTACATCTTCCCAAGAAAGTGAGTAAGATTTGAATTCATTTCCGATGTAGGTAGAGTTAAGTTCAGCTCTTAGTGATGTTCTATAATTATTGTTGTTTTTAACATAGTTTTCTTCTAAAAATGCTTTAACATTTTCATATCCAAATCGATATGTTCTATAATCAGCACCATACAACATTTTTTCTTCTACCACTCTATATTTTGGAAGCACAGAACCTTGATAATTGATATTATAACCGAGTTCTTTCGGGGCGTCAAAAACATATTCCGAATATATAATCGGAACATTTTCTTCTATCATAATTTTTGGCATCTCATGGATGAATGGACTAAGAATAGTGTAAGAATATTCTACCACAGAGCCATCTTTTACATTTGGAAATGCAAATTTTACGATGTTATAACGTTTGTTTTCTGTAGATTTGAATTTAGAATCTTTTTCTACTTTGGTAGCAACCATTTTGTCATTTTCTAGGTTGTAGGTATAAGCTTTAAGATTAGATATTTTTTCTTCTCTGCCTCCTTCAGATTCATACAATCCTATTTCTTGGTTCAAAAAATCATCTGCCTTATCTTTATTGTAAATTTTAACACGATCTACTACCTTGATTTCCATTTCATAATCTTTTTTCACATAATAATGTATAGATCTGTATAGAATCTCTGCAGGTGCATCTTCTTTTAGGGTAGATTTTGTTTTTTTGAGGTCTGCTATGTCAAGTTTAGGAGTATCTAGAAATTTATGCTCTTTCTGTGACCAAAAAAAGCTAAATGAGAAAACCGTCAATAGAATGAGGATTTTTGTTTTCATTGTTTAGTTATTGTTTTGATATTAAAATTTTTGTATTGTCTAGATTAGTGGTTTTTTTCCTAAAGGCTGCGTATTCTTTAAATTTTTCTTTAGGATAATTCCCTTTTGAGATGGTAATTTTTCTATTTACAAGAAGTTTATCTCCTTCTAATTTAAAATCAAGATTATAGGTCCCGAATTCAGATTTAAGACTAACAGGAAGCGGTTTTTCTGCTAGTTTGTAACCTGCTGGTAAGGTAAATTCTGTTTCATAAATATCTTGATAAGAAAATGGCAAAGATAATGGCAACTTTCTTTCTTCGTTGTTATTGATATTAGATGTTTCTAGAAGAGGTATCACTCTAAAAAAGATGTCGTTTCCTAGTTTTTTAGAATAATCATTAACTTTAAATTTTGTTTGATAGGTAATTTCTGCTTTGTCTCTATCATTATTGATGTTATTTACTTCTAAATTTTCTATTTTTAGGTGGTCATATCTGTTTTTAACAGCGTCTTTTACATCTTCTTTAGAAAGCCCTATCATGTACATATTAAAGTCATATTGTGCTTTAGAAAAGTAAAAATCCGAATTTAGATTAATGCTATTATCTTCATTTAATATTACTTTGGTTTTAATAATTTCTTGATTTTCTTCTGGTTTATAAATTGGGGTATTAATAATTTCAATTCCATTTTCTTTTACAGCCAAAACATTTCTATCTGTGGTATTAAATGACAAGTGATTAAAAGCAATTTGTTGAGAAGTATTTTCTAACCAAATAGGGTCTTTTTCGGTAGGAATCATCAGAATTACGTGATTGCCACCCATTTTAGGAAAATCTGGATCAAAGGATTGTGGTGTTTCGTCACTTGTAATTACAGAATAATAAGACTTAATACCAGCTGCATCTAGTAAAGTTTTCATATAATTGGTAAGACCTTTACAATCGCCATATCCTTTTTTTCTTACCTCTTCTGGTGGCATAGGTTGCCAACCTCCAATCCCAATAGATACATTTACATATCTGGTTTTATTTTGCATGTATTGGTATATTTTTTTCACTTTTTCTGATGTAGTACCTGTAAGATTAAGTGCTGCAACTTCGGCTTTAATCTCTGGTGTTACCACAGAAACAGGAGTTAAAAGACTATTATACATCCAATTTCCAAAGGTTGTCCAGTTAGTCATATCTCCTTGTTTACCTTCTAAAGTAAATTTTTCTAAAGAAAACTGAACTTTTGGCAATATTGTTTTTAAGCTTGGCGAATAAGCTTCTTTTTCTAAGGCAGGAAAATTTTGATAAGAATAAGTAATATTATTGGCATCTCCGCTAGAAGTAACCTTAGCAAAACTAGATTCTACATTTTTTGTTCTTAGCTTAATCCCAGATTTATTAACAATAGTAAGTTTACCATTCTCTAATGAAGTATTGTAACCTAGTAAAGGATAAAAATCTGGCAAAAATATGGTGTTTTGAGTTTTTACATTATAAGAATAAGAAATAGTGTAAGGGTAATTTACAGGAACATAATGCAGATATAGAATTCTATCATCCATATACAATGCACCAGCGGAAACACTACTTACATCTGTAAAATCACTTTTAGAATATTTTTTTATTACTTTTCCTTCTGCATCCAAAATTTGTACTTTTATATCACTTACTTTAGTACTTTTATCATAAGGAATTACTACAGTAGCATCTTCATCACCTGCTTTATTGAGAACTGTAAATACATTTTGATGATTAATCTCCATATTGTCTATAGAGTTAATCACATAATTAGAAGCTTCGTTTCGTATAACGATATTTGCTTTAGTTTTTAATTCTTCTGGTATGGCAGAAACTGCATAATTTTGAGAAAAATAAAAAGTAGGAATCGCTAATAGACTTAGCTTTAAGAGATTGTTCATTGATTGGTTTTATGGTTTATCAAAAGTTTCGTTAAAAGTATGAAAAATTATTTATTTTAACAAATATTTAACTTTGATATTCATCATAAAAAAAAGCAGGAAAAACTTCCTGCTAATCTTCAATATTCTGCGATTAATTTACCTATTCTACCACAGGTGCATCTGCTGATTTTTTCATCATTTTTCTTTTACCAAATTCTCCATTTCTATCTTTCATCATTTCTCTTCTTTTTTCCATTTTCGCCTTTTTGTCTGCATCCCATTTTTGGTATTGCTCTGGCGTTAATATTTTTTTCATTTCGGCAGCATGGGCGTCTTGTTTCTTTTTCATTTCGTCCATTTTAGCTTTTCTATCCACATCTCTTTGCTGCATATTTTTTTGCATATCTGCCATTTGTTTATCTTGTAAATCTTTGATTTTTTTTACTTGATCTTGAGATAAATTAAGGTCTTTAGACATTTTATCCAAATGTTCTTGTTGTCTTTTTTGCATTTCAACTTTTCTCTGCTCGGGATCCATTTTAGCAGGTCTATCCATTTGTTGTGCGAAAGTAATTGTAGCAACACCTAATGCTAAGGTCAAAAATATTTTTTTCATTTTATTGAAATTTAAATTGTTAATCTGTTTCTTTGATGCTATAAACAGTCCAAGGTTAAATTTTAAAATGATAAAGTTTTGTTAAAAAAATATTATGCAAAATTTGCAACAAGTTGCTTGATTATATCTTCCGTTTCATCTGGGAAATCTACTTTTATGCTGTTTGCATTTTCTATCCAAAATTTAAGTTTAGAATCAAATTCTTTTTCGTGCCAGATTACAGTTGCACCCATTTCTTCTGCTGCTAAAGCATTACATTGCTGTTCATACTGATGAAACATAGGCACACACAAGACTTTTTTACCCAAAAACATAGCTTCCGCCGGTCCTTCGAAACCGCCACCAGTTAATAAACCTTCACAAGTAGCAAGAGATTGATTAAATTTTTCGTTATTGATTCTAAAAACTTTAATATGATTTTTCACGTAATCTTCTTTGGTATGTTTAGAGAATACCTGAAATGTTTTGTCTGGAAATTTTTCTAATTTTTTCAAAATAAACTCATCACTATATGCTGGCAAATAAACCGTGTAATGCTCTAAATTTTCTGAAAAAAGTGCTCTAATTTCAGACCTTATCACTGGTGTTTTGATAAAATCATCATACCTTTTGAAATGAAACCCAATTTTATGAGAAGCAGGCGCATAGTTTTTAAGTATAACTTCGCCTAAATGAAGCCCAGGAATCACAGGAGTTTTAGATGACAAAAATGCAGACTGATGACTCAGTGCTACAGATTTTTTATTTCTAAGCATACAAGCCCATGCGGTAACTGGTTCAAAATCATTGATAATTAAATCATATTCTTTCACAGGTAGATTCCTAATATCTTTTAGCAATTGTCTGAAATCTGCCTTCTTAAAACTGCTTTTATAATTGATACCTCCATTGGTGCCAAAGTCAAAACCAAAACCTTTAAATTGATACTTAATCTCTTCTTCCAGATTTACATCTGCCTGAGTTCCACTAATGAGAATATCTAGCATTCCGTATTTTTTTAAAATAGGAATTATTTCTCTAGCTCTAGAAATGTGCCCATTTCCTGTACCTTGGATTGCATAAAGAATTTTCATAAAAACGAAGTTATCACTATTTCTTTTTGTAAACTCATTATTAAAAAAATTTAACACAAAAAAAAGCAAGAAATAATTTCCTGCTTTTTCTGAATGTAAAAAAATTAAATTTGATATGAAGAATATGCTATCTATAATACAAACAATATGCCTAAATTATAAATTACTAGAATTTTATGATTTATTTAATACTTATGACCCTTTTTATGCCCTTTATGTTTTCCTTTATGATAGATTGCTTTAGGATTTTTACCCTTATAATATTCATTTTTATACTTCAAGTATTTGGTTTCTCCTAAAATTCTTCTTATCTCCCGATCTCTATCTCTTCTCCAATAATCTGGTCTATCTTTATAAACTACATACCAAGACTCATAAGTAGGATATCTATTGTTAAGAATAACAATCTGATTTCTTTGTGCTGGAGTAAGATTTAATTCCAGACCTACTGAATTCCAATTTACAGATAAAATACTGTTTCTATAATTTTCATAAACTATGGTTTGCGAAAAATAGAATCCAAAAATCATAAGTGCTATAATACTGAATGTCTTTTTCATAATTAGATTTTTTTTAAATTTCTATTGATAAAATTAACCAACTTGTTTTAATTACAAATCATAAACTGTAAATCATATAAAAATTACATAAAATCATAAAAAAGCAGATTATCTCTAATCTGCTTTTTCTATAAATATTTATCAATCCTTCTATTGTCTAAATCCTCTGCCATTGCTTCTTTCTCCGCCATTGCCTCTTTCGCTACCATTAGATTTACCAAAAGAACGACCGCTATCTCCACCTCGGAAACCTCCATTATTTCTAGATTCATTGCTCACTCTGTTCATTTCTTCGCTTCTTTTTGGAGCATCGTTTCTAAAACCATTATTTCTTGGCTGTTCTGCTTTATTGTTCCCAAAATCTCTGGAAGATTGATCATCACCTCTTCTGAAACCACCATTATTCTGAGGTCTTTCGGTATCATTTCTAAAACTTCCACCGTTGTTTTGAGATTGACCATCTCTTCTAAAGCCGTTGTTATCTTTTACCACTTTATCATTTCCATTGAAACCACCTCTGAAGCTTCCTTTTCTGAAATCATCATTTCTAAAAGTTCTTACATCTACATTTCTATATCTAGGAGTTACATACACAACTGGTCTATAATGATTTACTCTATAATTTCTAAAATAAACAATAGGATTATAATTGTTATAATATCTTTGGTAAAATACTACATAAACTCTTGGTCCTAAAATTCTTTCTAATGCTATAAATCTGTCATAATACCATCTATCTGGATTGTATCTGTAATAATTAAACCAGTAATTATAGCCTGCAAATCTATCATTAAGAATTCTGATTTCTCTAACCTGTCTAGGAGAAAGCCTAAATTCTACAAATAATCTATCCCAATTGATGCTTATAATCGCATTTCTATAATCATTATACGATCCTCTATAAAAATCACGGGTATAGTAATCATCTGGATATTCGTAATAATAATCATCAGGATAATTATAATCGTCATAGTAATATTCATAAGAATTATTTCCGTATTGATTATTGCCATAATTATCATTTGGATAATATTGTGCGTAGGTCATTCCAGCCAAAGATAATACAGAAGCAAGAATCATTTTTTTAAATATCAGTTTCATTTTATTATTGTTTAGGGATTTACTAAAGAATATTAAAAATGCGTGCCAAACTTTTTAAGTTTTTAAAATTATCTTGAATTTGGTTAAAAATATTCTTTATTATTCTTTAAAATTCATTTTATTTTGATTGATAAAAACAAAAAAAGTTAAAACCAATGAATGATTTTAACTTTTATATTTCATTAAATTATTGATTATTAAAGTCTTTCGCTTTCTGAAACGAAATGCGCAATTTTTTGATTAAAACTTTCTTTTTCTAATAATT
This sequence comes from Flavobacteriales bacterium UBA1937, assembly GCA_002337005.1. GTDB lineage: Bacteria > Bacteroidota > Bacteroidia > Flavobacteriales > Weeksellaceae > Cloacibacterium. Next base: position 61,233 of record DDFD01000087.1, read on the forward strand.
CTTCTAGAGAAATATGCATTCTATATCTCCAGTAATGAGGGAAAACTGCAGGATTATTAATTCTCTCATCATCAGCATAAGGATTTACAATTTCGTAATCCGTAGCAAAATATTCCTGAATTGGGAAAATTGCCAACATCGCTTCAGAGTGAAGATGCTGTTTCATAATGATTTCTGCCAATTCTGGTAACAATTCTGATGGAGCTGTACCAAATTGTTTTAGTTGATTATTAAAATAATGCTGTGTAAGCTCTCTATTCTCTTTCCACCATTGTCTTAGTGTAGAACTATCATGCGAAGAAGCAGTTACCACATTCATATAACTCGCAGATTGCGGATCATAGTATGGTACATTTTCTTTTGGTGAACGCTGCACTTTAAGCGCGGTAATTCCTAATTTATCCATCACACCAGGCACACATTCTGGCACCAAACCAAGGTCTTCACCACAAATCAACATATCTGTAGCTGTTAGTAACATTGGCAGTTTTTCCATCGCTTTCTGGTACCAAAGTCCGTCTTGACGCTTAAAGAAATAATCTACATAAAGGTCTGATAATTGTTTCTTTTCCCAGTCTGATAAATATTTATAAGAATCTGTCTTTTGAATATTAAATCTTGGATGATAAACGTAATCTGCTCCATTAAATTCTTGTAAGAAAAGAACATTGGCAGCCAAACTGATGAGTTTATCTTCTACCCCGTTTCTTGGATTTTTTTTGAAATATTCTGAGAGTTTTCTTTGGGTATCATATTCTGGTTTAAAATAATAAACTCCATTTTCTGGATACATAAAATGCTCTGAAATCACTTCTTTCTCATAACCGAACCAATCCCAAAGAATTTGGTCATTAATAAAAGGTCTGCAATATCTGTCATAATTAAAAGGAATATGTCTAGAAGCAAATTCTTCTAAAGTAACAGGAACTGCAGGATAAAAATAACCTAACAAACCTTGCGTAGCAGACATTGGCATTCTCCAAATTCTAAAAAATCCTAGAATATGATCTATTCTCATCGCATCGAAATAACGTGCAATGACATTAAAACGCTTCTTCCACCAATCATAATCATTAGCTTGCATTACTTCCCAATTGTAGGTAGGGAATTCCCAATTTTGTCCTAAATCAGAAAATTCATCTGGTGGTGCACCCGCCTGAAAATCCATCCCGAAAAGCTCTGGCTCCGTCCACGCTTCTACAGAATATCTATAAATACCGATTGGTAAATCTCCTTTCAGAGAAATCCCTAAACCGTGAGTATAATCTACCGCTTCTTTTAATTGTAAATGCAATTGATACTGCACCCAAGCATGGAGCATTACATTCTCAAAATCTGCATGTTTTACCTCAAAAAACTGAGCGATTTTACCAGCTACATATTTTTTATGAGTTTTCCAATCATTAAAATTTGGGGTATTATTTTTATCTCTCAAAACACAAAAAGCGGCATAAGGTTTCAACCAATCTGCGTTTTCTTTTAAAAATTTTGAGAAATCTTTGTCTTTTATTATTTCGTTTTTATTTTCTTCAAAAACAGCTTTTATAAATTTCCACTTCTCAGAAATCATCTGCTCATAATCTACTAGAGAAAGCGCATTAAGCTCATCTCTCTTCATTTTATACTCCAACTGAAAAGCTTCTGGAATTCCAAACCGGATTTTCTCTAAACTTAAATATTGAGGGTGAAGCGCGTAAACTGAAATAGCAGCATAAGGATAAGAATCCGTCCAAGAATAATTAGCCGCAGTATCATTAATTGGTAAAATTTGTATTACCGAAAGATTGGTTTTATGTGCCCAATCTGCTAATTTTTTAAGATCTGTAAATTCACCTACACCTAGACCATCATTGCTTCTTAAACTAAAAACAGGGATGGCAACTCCAGCAGCTTTATACAATTGATCTGCATTAAATCTAAAGAAATGATCTGCATGAACTTGCAACACTTCTGCATCTTGATTAGGGAAGGCTAATCTATTATCTCCATATTCTATTGCGATAATTCCGCCTAGTTTCTCATCTAGAATTGCATATTTATATTGTACAAATTCTTTTTGTTTTTTCAAATCAACTGCCACTTCCCAAACACCAACTGAGGTTTGAGACATTTTCACAGGCTTCTCGTAATCCCAATTCCCGAGTGCTTCATTATTGCCCAAAACAACCAATCTCCAATTTGGTGAATAAAGTGGCGCTTCCATTCTAAAATGATGGGTATGCTTTTTAAGAATAGAAACTTTTTCTGGCTTGAAATCACCTAATTTATTTTGAAGAATTTTATTGTTGAGATAATTTTCTGGGAAATTCTTATTATTCCAAACATCATAAATGTTGTATTCAGAAAAATTATTAACAAAATTGAGACGGTGGGTACAGATTTCTTCGTTTATGATTTGATTATTTTCATCTACTACCAAATATTTGTATTCGATAGTTTTAGAAAAAAAGTCAATCTCAGTTTTCCAATTTCTGTTATCTGAGAAATCCAAGCCATAAGTCTGCACATTTTTACCATCTAGAACCTTCAGCATAAGTCTTTTACCGAACTCGGTTCCGTAGTTGATTGTGAAATATAATTTCATTTAAAGTCGTTTTTCAATTCACGAATTTACAAAAATTAAAATGCGAAATAAAAAATTAATGATATGATTTTTAATTTGTTTCAGAAATAAAAAACCCTTTTTACACTTTGAATGCAAAAAGGGCTGCTAAAAAATTATTTTTTTCTTTAATTCAATACATAAGAAGTACCGTCTCTTCCGTCTTTCAGTTCTATTCCTTCGGCAAGAAGTTTATCCCGAATTTGGTCTGAAAGTTCAAAATTTTTGGCTTTTCTGGCTTGGTTTCTTAATTCAATTAAAACTTGTAATGTTTGATCTAATTTTGCATTGTTATTTTCTTCGATATTTTGAAGTCCTAAAACATCAAAAACAAAACCATTCATCAATGTTTTTAATTCTTCCAAATCTTCTAAAGAAATGGTTTCTTTTTCGTCTTTTAATTTGAAAATAAAACTTACCGCTTCAAAAAGATGAGAAATCAAAATTGGTGAATTGAAATCGTCATTCAGAGCATCATAACATTTTTCTTTCCAAGCCTTCAAATCAAAACTAGATTGTTCTTGATTCTTGGCTTTTGACTCTTGGCTCATCAAAATTTTCACTGCTTCCATCAAACGTTGAAATCCTTTTTCTGAAGCGAGCATTGCTTCATTAGAAATATCGAGAACGCTTCGGTAATGCGCTTGTAAAAAATTAAAACGAACGACGCTTGGATGAAATGCTTTTTCAAAAAAATCATTTTCTCCAGAAATTAATTCTTGAGGCAGAATGTAATTTCCTGTAGATTTACTCATTCTTGCTCCGTTCATCGTGAGCATATTTGCGTGCATCCAATATTTCACAGGTTCTACACCGTTGCAACCTTTTCCTTGTGCAATTTCGCATTCGTGGTGTGGAAATTTCAGATCCATTCCTCCTCCGTGAATATCAAATTGTTCACCTAAATATTTGGTGCTCATCGCTGTACATTCTAAATGCCAACCAGGGAAACCTTCTCCCCAAGGTGAAATCCATTTCATAATATGTTCTGGACTGGCTTTTTTCCAAAGGGCGAAATCTTGTGGATTTTTCTTTTCGTTTTGTCCGTCTAAATCACGGGTATTGGCAAAAAGTTCGTCGATATTTCTTTTGGACAGTTCGCCGTAATTTCCGCCTTTTTCGTTGTAAGTTCTTACATCAAAATACACAGAACCATTACTTTCGTAAGCCAAACCTTTTTCAATTAAATCTTTGGTGAGCTCTATTTGTTCGATAATGTGTCCCGTTGCAGTCGGTTCAATTGTTGGTGGCAAAAGATTGAATTTTTCTAAAACTTTGTGAAAATCTACGGTATATTTTTGCACGATTTCCATAGGTTCTAGTTTCTCGAGACGAGATTGTTTTACAAAACGGTCGTTATTGACGTCTCCATCATCTGTTAAATGACCTGCATCTGTAATATTTCTTACATAACGTACTTTGTAACCAAGGTGTGATAAACTTCTGTAAATAAAATCAAAATTAAGGAAAGTTCTCACATTTCCGAGGTGTACATTGCTATAAACGGTAGGTCCACAAACGTACATTCCTACTTTATCACCATTAATTGGTGTGAAAATTTCTTTTTCTGCGGTGAGAGAGTTGTATATTTTAAGTTGCATTTTTTATAATTAAGAATTAAAAAATTTAGAATTAAGGCTTCGATTGTACATTATAAATCAGCAACAACAAATAATTGTGGTTGTAAAAATCTGGGTTGATATTTTTTTAAATTTGATCATTTTATTTCTTAATTCCTTCTAAATGATGTAGCAAATGAGGTATATAATCATTAATTACAAACTCTAATGTAACAATATGTTTCTCAGTTTTAGAAACATCTACCGTTTTTTGTAGCGTTTCTGTTGGAATATTTTCTATCACATTAGCAATTTGATAATTTAAAAATTTCCAAAGCTGGATAATTTCTTCATGATTTATTTGTTGGTAATTTTGCGCTTTTACCCAAAAATCTTGATCATATACAATATTTACATTTTCTTTATATTGTGTTACCACAAACCTTCTGATGTTATTGATAGCTGAATCGCAAAGATGTCCTAAAATTTCCTTTTTAGACCATTTGTTTTCGGAAGATTTATAATTCCAGTCCTCTTCAGAAATATTTTTGAATATTTCTAAATGTTCATCTATTATATGTTTAAATTTTTGGTTATTCATTATCCAATCAAAATATCATCACATTATCTAATCCAATTTCGCATGACTTCCTACATAATGCAAAAATTCTTGTCTGGTAATAGGATTGGTTCTAAAAATTCCGCTCAATTCTGCGGTAATCGTAGAACTTGCGGTATCTTTTATTCCTCTACAATTTACACAAAGATGTTTAGCATCTATAATACATGCTACATCTTTCGTTCCGAGAGCTTCTTTTAGCGCATCTACAATTTGCATCGTCAATCTTTCCTGAACTTGCGGACGTTTTGCATAATAATCTACAATTCTATTAATTTTTGACAAACCAATTACTTCTCCATTAGAAATATAAGCAACGTGAGCTTTACCAATAATTGGTAAAAAATGATGTTCGCAGAAAGAATAAACGGTAATATCTTTTTCTACCAACATTTGTCTGTACTTATATTTATTAGAAAAAGTAGAAATTCCGGGTTTATTTTGAGGAAGTAACCCCCCGAAAATCTCGTTAACATACATTTTGGCAACGCGCTTCGGAGAATCCTTCAGAGAATCATCTGTCATATCTAAACCTAGAGTCTGCATAATTTCTGCAAATTTCTCTTCAATGATTTTTATTTTTTCTTCAGGAGACTTTTCAAAAGCATCCTCTCTAAGAGGAGTATGGTCTTTGCCCGTGAAAACATCGTCATCGTTATCAATAAAATTGCTCATAATTGAATTTAAAAATACAAAAATACTGAAATATTTTCTAATACTTTAATTGTTTGATTATGAGATATTTTATTTCTAAAACACTTTAAATTTATGAAAAAAAAGTGTGATTGGTACGA
>DDFD01000086.1 GCA_002337005.1 Flavobacteriales bacterium UBA1937
TAGTTTTTTATTCTTATAACTACACTGCTAAATTATGAATTTATTTTAAAATCTCTAAAATAGAAGTGTTAAATTTTTCTAAATTTATTATTATTTTCATCTATTAAACATCATATTTAGATGAATATTTTTATACAATCCATTGATTGGGTTAAAATTTAGAAAAATGATTCTCTTGTTGTTTGTATTATCCTAAAGTCTTTAGATAAAGGCCACCGAATTTAGAATTTTCATCTGGCATCGGTAGCCATTCTAAACTAGAACTATTTATTTGTTTTAATCTTAATTTTAGAACCATTTTCGTCTATTGATATATCTAGATTTTTAAGGTCTTTTATATCCTTTAGTTCTTTTATATTTTTAAGATCTTTTTTTATGATGCTGTCTGCTGTAGATTTTGGATATTTTTTTCCGTTGATAATTACGCTATCGGCATCATCAGAATTATATTCTATAGAAGTACCATTAATGTTGATTTTACCGTTTTCTATGTTTACCTCGTTATCATTATCATCATTATTATCTTTTTCATTATCTCCGTAGGTGTTTACTTTGTCTTTAGGATCTAGAACTACTATTTTATTAGGTACTACCAATTCATATTCTATTCTGTAATCTCTAAATCTCTGTGCATAAGGATAGCTAATGAAATTTGGTAAGAAAATCTTGTTTCCTTGTACTTCTACAGGCGCTACCATATTAAGTGGTTGGTTGTAACCATCTGCAGACTTTTTGATGATGAGGTAAGGTGTTTTCACATCGTCTCTTCTAGTAATTTCTACATCTGGATAATCTTCATCATATACTGTTTTTTTGTCAGAGAAAATATCATTGTTGTAAGCAGTAAAATTAGAAGGAATTGCCACTTGTTTTTGATCAAGGATGATGGTATCAGAAGTTGTATTGATGGCAATTTCTTCTGTTTCTTCTTTGTTGCCTTGATATATCATTTTATTTTTTGCAAAACTTACTCCAAAGAAAGTAACTAGCCCAATCCAAAGCAATGTAAGTACCCCAATTACGTATCCGAAGTTTCTCAATTTGGTTTTTGGAGAGAATAATTTTATACTAATTAAAGTAAAAATAATGGCAGGAATTAATATTGTTAGTATAGAAATAATGATTAAAATATTGCTCATTCCACCTTCATCAAAAAAGTAATTAAACATCGTAGCACCAGGGAATGATGGATTACCAAACAATCCGAATAATGCGAAAGTTCCTATAATAAAACTAAACGCCATCAATGCAAATATTCCGCCAAAAACTACTCTCAAGAATGTTGCAAAACCGTTTCCTGCATCTGCTACATAATGTTTGTTTTCTTGGTAAAGTTGTCCCACTCTTTGTGTAGATTCATTGGCAAATTGTACAATCTTGTTAGATTCATTTTTTAAGTTGTCAAAATTGGCAGGTTTTCCTTTCATTTTTAAGAAATCACTTGCAGAGTTTGCTACGGGAATTACCAACCAAAGGATAGGGTAGAGTAATAATCCAAAACCTTTTGCAAAAATTAAGATGATAAAAATAAGTCTTACCCAAACTTTGTCTATCCCAAAATAGTGTCCTAATCCACCAGATACTCCTCCTAAAATTTTTCCTTCAGGATCACGGAATAGTTGTTTCTGACCAGAGAAAGCTCTTGGTCTTTCTGTTTTTTCAGAATAGTAAGCTTGTTCTTGTTCTTCTATTACTTCTGGTTTACCAATTTGTGCAATAACTTTTTCTACATCTTCATCATTTACTACATCTCGTTTTGCCATAGTTTCTCTTAGAATTTCTACAATTCTAATTTCGATATCGTGCATTACTTCTTCTGCTTCGGTAGCATCTAGTGAATTGCGTAATGCGCTGAGGTAATCACTCAGTTTTATATAAGCGTGTTCTTCTATTACGAAAGAAAAACCGGCTAGTCCTATTGATAATGTCTTGTTCATAGTTTAGTTTTAAGAATTTTTGGTGATTTGGTTTACGGATTCTGTGAGTTCATTCCAAGTGTTAATTAATTCTGCTAGAAATGTCTTACCTTTTTCTGTAATTTGATAGTATTTTCTGGGCGGTCCGCTGGTAGATTCTTCCCATCTGTAGGCTAAGAATTCTCCATTTTTAAGTCTGGTAAGTAAAGGGTAGAGTGTTCCTTCTACTACATCTAGTTTTCCTTTTTTAAGTTCGTCTATCAAGTCAGAAACATACATTTCTCTATTGTTGATAAGACTTAAAATGCAGAACTCTAGAATTCCTTTTCGCATTTGCGCTTTGGTGTTTTCGGTGTTCATTTGTCTTAATATTTTTTTTAATTTGGTTAAAAAGTAATTTTCTACGACTAAGATTTTTAATCTTAAATTTTATAATTCTACATTGCAAAGATATGTATAATTTTTAGTATTATGCAATACAAAGTAGTAAAATAAATTTTTTTATTGCTTTTTAGATTCAGAATGATAGATAATGGTACCTTTAGGAATAATTAACCATAAGATAAAATAAACCATTACTACCATAAAGGTCGAAATTCCTGCAGAAAATATTCCAAAGAATGCTAGGAAAAACCAAACCACTCTTATTAAAGAAGTATCTAGCCCGAAATATCTTCCCAATCCTGCACATACACCAGCTATTCTTCTGTTGTCTGCATCACGAAACAATCTTGATCTGCAACCAGTGTAATATTGATTTCCGTTTTCTTGATAAGTTTTCATATTGTATATTTTTAAATTTGTTATACAAAGATATATATTTATTTTAGTATTATGCAATACAAAGTACCAAAAAATTTGCAAATTTTATTTAAGTTATTGATAATCAATGATAAAAAATTCATTCAAAAAAATTGATATGTTTTATATCAGTTCTATTTTGTAACAACTGTTACTGTACAGGTGGTAAAAGCCGATTAATTTTGCATCATAAAATTTCAAACAATGAAGATATTAATAGTAGGAGGTGTAGCAGGCGGTGCAACAGCGGCAACCAGATTAAGAAGGCTCTCCGAAGAAAACGAAGTTATTATATTTGAAAAAGGACAATATGTAAGCTTTGCCAATTGTGGTTTACCTTATCACATCAGCGGAACGATTGACAAAAGAGACGCTCTTTTACTACAAACCCCAGAAAGTTTGAAAGAAAGATATAATCTCGATGTAAGAGTTTTTTCGGAAGTTTTGTCTATTAACAAAGAAGAAAAAACAATTTCTGTAAAAAATCTTCAAACCGAAGAAATCTATACCGAAAGTTATGACAAACTTTTGCTTTCACCAGGTGCAGAACCTATAAAACCTCCTTTTGAAGGGATTAATTCAGAGAAAATTTATACTTTGAGGAATATTCCTGATATGGATAAAATTGTAACAAAGACCAAAAACGCACAGAATTTTGTAGTTGTAGGTGGTGGTTTCATTGGTCTTGAAGTGGCGGAAAATCTAATTGAAGCAGGAAAATCTGTAAAATTGGTAGAACTGGGCAATCAAGTAATGGCGCCAGTAGATTTTGATATTGCAAGTTTCGTTCACGAAAAAGCAAAACAAAAAGGTCTTGAACTTTTATTAAACGTTGGCGTAGAAAAATTTAACGATAAAGGTGAAACCATAGAAGTTTTCCTCAACAACGGAACTTTTTTGGAAACCGATGCTGTAATTCTTGCCATCGGTGTAAAACCAGAAATCAAATTAGCAGTAGAAGCTGGCTTGGAAATCGGAGAAACTCGTGGAATTTTAGTCAATGAATTTCTACAAACTTCTAATCCTGATATTTATGCAGTAGGAGATGCAATAGAAGTGGCACATTACATCAATAATAAAAAAGTATTGATTCCTTTAGCTTGGCCAGCAAATAGACAAGGAAGAATTGTGGCAGACAACATTGTTTTAGGAAATCAATACAAATATACAGGAAGTCTTGGTTCATCAATTTTGAAATTTTTTGAGCTTTCTGTAGCATCAACTGGTCTCAATGAGAAGACTTTAAAAAAATTCGGAATTCCTTATAAAACTGCGATTGTAACTAGAGGTCATCACGCTGGTTACTATCCTGGCGCTAAAAATATGGTTTTAAAATTGATTTTTGATGGAAACGGGAAAATATTCGGAGCTCAAGCTGTTGGCGAAGCTGGTGTTGATAAAAGAATAGATGTAATCGCAACAGCTATCAAAGGAAATCTCACGGTTTATGATTTACCAGAAATTGAAATTACATATGCTCCGCCATTTAACTCGGCGAAAGATCCTGTAAACATTGCAGGTTACACCGCCGAAAATATTTTAAAAGGAGATTTAGAAATGGTAAATTATGATGAATTTTGGGATTTTGTAAAAGAAAATAATGCCGTGATTCTTGACGTTCGAACTTCTAAAGAATTTTCTGGAGGAGCAATTGAAGGTGCAGTAAATATAAATGTAGATGATTTGCGAGAAAATCTACAAAATTTAGATGAAGAAAAGGTATATGCTATCTATTGTCAAGTTGGTCTTAGAGGATATTTAGCCAATAGAATTATGAGGAATAACGGTTTTAGAGCCGTTAACTTAAACGGAGGTTACAATCTCTGGTCAAAAGTAAATCAGTCATAGTTTTAGTTATATAATAGTAAAAAAAGCAGTTTGAATTTTCAAGTCGCTTTTTTAGTATTATTCTAAATAAAAATTAATAAAATATGACATAAATAGGATTTTTTAGTCTTATTTATTGTGCGTTAATTAATAAATTTGTTTTAAATTATTTTGAAATGAGTTTTATTAATACAGATTTAACCAAGATTGCTAATCTTTCTGAACACAGCACAGGTACTGGTTCTGTGAGGAAAAGCAGACCAGAATACGTTCACTTTTTTCCTCCTTGTAACAGCGCTTGTCCTGCTGGCGAAAATATCCAAGAATGGCTTTCTCTAGCTCAGGAAGGTAAAATAGAAGATGCTTGGAGAGCGCTAACCCAGCAAAATCCTTTGCCTGCAATTCACGGTAGAGTTTGTTATCATCCTTGCGAAAATTCTTGCAACAGAAAAGATTTAGATTCTTCGGTAAGTATTCATGCAGTAGAAAGATTTTTAGGAGACGAAGCCCTTAAAAATGATTGGCAATATACTCCAGTTACATTTTCAAGTGGTAAAAAAATTATGATTGTGGGAGCTGGTCCTTCAGGACTTTCCGCAGCATACCATCTCAGAAAATTAGGGCACGAAGTGACTATTTTTGAAGCAGGTCCAGTTGCAGGTGGAATGATGAATTTTGGGATTCCAGCATATAGAATGCCAAGAAATATTCTTCAAGCAGAAATTAAAAGAATTGAAAATTTTGGAGTAAAAATTGTCTTAAATTACAAAGTTGAAGATATTCTCAAAGAAAAAGAAAATGGTGGTTTCGATGCGGTTTTTGTAGCAATCGGAGCTCATTTAGCTAAAAAAGTAAATATTCCTGCTCAAGAAGCCAGTAAAATTTTAGATGCAGTTTCTTTCTTAAAAGAAGCTGATGAAAATAGTGACAACAAACCACTTCTCGGTAGAAGAGTTGCTATTTATGGTGGAGGAAATACTGCAATGGATGCAGCCAGAACTGCTAAAAGATTGGGTGCAGACGAAGCTATGATTATCTACAGAAGAGATAGAGAACATATGCCTGCTCACGAATTTGAAGCTGATGAAGCGCTAAGTGAAGGCGTAAAAATCCATTGGTTGAGTTCTATTAAAAATATGGAAACTTCTTCTATCACCGTAGAAAAAATGCAAGTTGTTGACGGAAAAGCAGTTCCAACTGGTGAGTATGAAACGCTAGAAGCAGATTCTTTAATTCTTGCTCTCGGACAAGAAGCAGACACCGATTTCTTGAAAAATATAGAAGGAATTACCTTCAAAGAAGACGGAACTACAGTTGAGGTAAATCCAGCAATGATGACGGGTTATCCTGGTATTTTTGCAGGTGGTGATATGGTTCCTAGTGAAAGAACGGTAACAATTGCAACGGGTCACGGTAAAAAAGCAGCTAAAAACATAGATGCTTGGCTTAGAAATACTAACTACGAAAAACCTGCCAATAATCCTTTAGTTAAAATTGATAAGTTACAAATTTGGTTCAAAACCAATGCAGAAGCCAGAGCTCAACAACATTTAGAAATTGAAAAAGCCGTAGAAACTTTTGACGAAATTGTAGCTGGTTATACCACCGAAGAAGCGGTTTACGAAGCGCAACGTTGTCTCTCTTGCGGAAATTGTTTCGAGTGTGATAGTTGCTATGGAGCGTGTCCAGAAGGTGCAATTTCCAAAAACGGAAAAGGAGAAGGCTACACTATCAATTACGATTTGTGTACAGGTTGTGGCGTTTGTGCAGAACAATGTCCTTGTCACGCTTTAGATATGGTTTTAGAACATTAATCAATTGAAAAAAATGAAAAATCAAAATAAAATAATAGCAACCATCGACGGCAACGAAGCTGCAGCATACATCGCATACAGAGTAAACGAAGTTTGTGCCATTTATCCTATTACGCCATCTTCTACTATGGCAGAATTAGCAGACGAATGGGCGTCTAAAGGAATTAAAAATATCTGGGGAAACGTTCCAGAAATTATAGAAATGCAAAGTGAAGGCGGTGCAGCTGGTACTGTTCACGGTTCACTTCAGGCAGGTGCTTTAACCACAACTTTCACCGCATCGCAAGGATTAATGCTAATGCTTCCAAATATGTACAAAATTGCGGGAGAGTTAACAAGTGCAGTTTTTCACGTGGCAGCACGTTCTTTGGCAGCACAAGCTTTGTCGATTTTTGGTGATCATCAAGATGTAATGGCAGCCAGAACTACTGGTTTTGCAATGCTTTCTTCTGCAAGTGTTCAAGAAGCACACGATATGGCGCTCATTGCACAAGCTACTACTTTGAGAGCGAGAATTCCTTTTATTCATTTTTTTGACGGTTTCAGAACTTCTCACGAAGTGAATAAGATTAATCTTTTAAATGATGAACAAATCCGTGCAATGATAGATGATGAATTGGTGATTGCACACAGAAATAGAAGTCTAAACCCTGATAAACCTTTCGTAAGAGGAACGGCTCAGAATCCTGATGTTTATTTCCAAGGAAGAGAAACTTCTAATCCTTTTTATGCTAAAATTCCTACCATTTTAAAGGAAGAAATGAAGAAATTCTCTGAAATTTCAGGTAGAAATTATGCACCAGTTTCTTATTTCGGGCATCCTGAAGCAGAAAACATCATTGTAATTATGGGTTCTGGAGTAGAAACGGTAATTCCAACTTCAGAATTTCTCAATAAAAATGGAGAAAAAACAGGTGTTCTTAAAATTTCATTGTTTAGACCATTCCCAAGTGAAGATTTTATCTCAGTTTTACCAAAATCAGTGAAAAAAATCGCTGTTTTAGACAGAACTAAAGAACCTGGAAGCAATGGTGAACCAATGTATCAAGATATTTTGGTGTGTCTTACAGAAGCACTCACCAATGGAACTTTAGAAAAAATGCCGAAAATTATTGGTGGTAGATACGGACTTTCTTCTAAAGAATTTACACCAGCAATGGTAAAAGCAGTTTATGATAATTTGAATTCTGAAAATTCTAAAAACCATTTTACAGTAGGGATTACAGATGATGTATCTTTCACGAGTATTGATGTAGATTATAACTTTAAATTAGATGAAAGTGTTTGGACTCAAGCTTTATTTTTCGGTTTGGGAGCAGATGGAACAGTTGGCGCGAATAAAAATTCCATTAAAATTATTGGTGAAAACACCGAACTTTCAGCGCAAGGTTATTTTGTTTATGATTCTAAAAAATCTGGAGCAAAAACCGTTTCTCACCTTCGTTTTGGTAACGAACCAATTGAAGCACCTTATTTAATTTCAAAAGCTGATTTCATCGCTTGTCATTTCTTTAAATTTTTAGAAAATGAAGATATGCTCAGTTTTGCAAAAAATGGAGCGAAATTTTTATTGAATTCACCTTATTCTAAAAACGAAGTTTGGGATAAATTACCACACCGAGTTCAAGAACAATTAATTGAAAAAAATATCAGATTTTTCGTGATTGATGCCAATGAAGTTGCCGACAAAACAGGAATGCGAGGTAGAATTAATACCATTATGCAAACTTGTTTCTTCAAACTTTCAGGAGTTTTGCCAGAGGAAGAAGCAATTAAGCAAATTAAGAAAGCAATTGAAAAGACTTACATCAAAAAAGGACAAGCAGTTGTAGATAAAAATTTCTTAGCGGTAGATCAAACGTTAGCCAATCTGTTTGAAGTTAAAATTCCAAATGCAGTAACCGCCGAAAAAGGAGAAGAGCAAACCATCGACGAAAATGCACCAGATTTTGTAAAAAATATTACCTACAAAATGATGATTGGCAAAGGCGATGAATTGCCTGTAAGTGCCATTCCTGCTGATGGAACATATCCTAACGGAACTACAAAATGGGAAAAACGCAACATTTCTGAAAAAGTAGCGCATTGGAACGCAGATATTTGCATACAGTGCGGAAATTGTAGTTTTGTGTGTCCTCATTCTGTCATTCGTTCTAAATTTTATCATAAAAATTTATTAACTGAAGTTCCTGAAGGTTTTCAATCTGCGCCAATTAATGCAAGAGGTTTTCCAGAAACTAAGTTTACACTTCAGGTTTACGAAGAAGATTGTACTGGTTGTAAATTGTGTTACGAAGCTTGCCCTGTAATAGACCAAGAAAACCCAGAATTACGCGCGATTAATATTTTACCAAAAAATCCAGAACTTAAAAAACATAGAAAAGTGATTTCTTATTTTGAGAAATTACCAATTCACGAAAAAAATATGGTGAATTATTCTACTGTTCACGGTGTACAATTCTTAGAGCCAATGTTCGAGTTTTCTGGAGCTTGCGCTGGTTGTGGAGAAACACCTTACATTAAAGTTTTGACTCAACTTTTCGGTGATAGATTAATGGTAGCTAATGCAACTGGTTGTTCATCTATTTTTGGAGGAAATTTACCTACCACACCTTGGAGTTCAAATTCTAAAGGAAAAGGACCCGCTTGGAGCAATTCTCTCTTCGAAGATAATGCCGAATTTGGTTTAGGAATGAGACTTTCTGCTGATAAACAGCTGCAATTAGCTCATTTTTATGCCGAAAAAATGAAACCAGAATTGGGCGAAGATTTCATCAATGAAATTATCAATGCGCCTCAAAAATTAGAAAGTGAAATCATCAAACAAAGAGAAAGAGTTGAAATTCTGAAAAACAGATTGCAAAATTCTGAAAATCCAGATGCGAAACATCTCTATTCTTTGGCAGATCATTTGGTGCATCGTGCAGTTTGGTTAATTGGTGGTGATGGCTGGGCTTATGATATCGGAAGTGGAGGTCTAGACCACGCACTTTCTACAGGTAGAAATATCAATGTTTTGGTTTTAGATACTGAGGTTTATAGCAATACAGGTGGACAAAGTTCTAAAGCTACACCAACTGGTGCTTCTGCAAAATTTGCAACTGCAGGAAAACGTGTTGGCAAAAAAGATTTGGCTATGCAAGCCATTTCTTACGGAAATGTTTATGTAGCTACTGTTGCGATGGGAGCAAATCCTCAACAAACATTATTGGCAATGCGTGAAGCGGAAGCTTATGATGGACCTTCATTAATTTTGGCTTATAGTCATTGTATTGCACACGGAATTGATATGGAAAAAGGTCTGAATCAACAAAAAATGGCGGTTTCTAGTGGTTATTGGCCATTGATTAGGTTTAATCCTGTATTAAGAAAAAATAATAAAAATCCGTTTATTTTAGATTCAATTCGTCCGACGATTCCGTTTGAGGAATATGCCTATAACGAATTGCGTTACCGAGTTTTGAAACAAACGCAACCGCAAGATGCGGAACATCTGATGAAATTAGCACAGGAAATTGTGGATTTAAGATGGAAGACTTATGAAGATATGGCTTCTTTAGGAGCAGAAAACTTCCAACCGACATTTTAATTGAAAATTGAAAACCTCCAGAATTTGGGAGGTTTTCTTTATTTTGAAAATACAAATCCTCACCAATTTCTCGGTGAGGATTTGTAAATAAGACTATTTTGTTTTTTATGGTAAGAAAGAATACCCGTTTCTAAGTTTCCAAAGAAAATATTTTTCGAGTAAAACTTTGTTAACATCAAATAAAACATTAGGCATCATAATCGCAAATTTTCTCGGTTTAAAAAGAGTATCACTAAAGATAATGACTTCTTTTTTGCCAGCATCCATTATGCAAAGACCAGGTATTTTGCCCCAATTTTTCTCTTTAAGATCAGTTCTACCTTTGATGGTTCTTAGAATGTTTTCTGCTACTATTTTGCCTGTTTCGTCACTCGGATAGCCTGTTTTTGGAATAGTAAAAGGAATTTCTGTTCCAGAGAATGGTGGTTTTACATTGACCGCCAAACCTGCTCCCCAGATATTTTTAATTTTTTCGTGTCTGTAATTATCTAAAATTGGAATAAAATTATTAGGTGGAGTTTCCAATTTTGGTGAATTTGCCACAAAATCTACCCCTATAAAAGGAGGCATCAGCATTGTAAAACTAGACTGAATTTCTTCTCCTGTTGATAAGATTACTCTATCTTCTTGTACTTCTTTCACTGCGACACTGGTTCTGTACTTAATGTTGAACATTTCCATAAATTTCTTAAGCATAGCTTCACCTAGAGGCATTCCTTCAATTCCGAAGTGTCCTAAAAACGGTTCTGGAGTAATCCAATATAAATCTACTTTTTTACGGATTTTTTGTTCTCTCAACCATTTTTCTATATTGAATAAAAATTCGTAAGCTGCGCCCATACAACCTGCATTTTGTGTAGCTCCAATTACAATTGGGCCAGGATTTTTCTTAAATTCTTCTAATTTTTCACGAGTATGCATAGCACCAGGAGGCGTACCAATGTAACATGCATTTTCTTTAATTCCAGGAGCGATATCAAAATTTACTTTCGGCCCAGTTGCTATAATAAGATGGTCATACTCATAAGTTCCGTTTTCGCAATATACTTTGTTTTCGTCTGGTTCTACTTTTATAGCAGTGTCTAGTACAAATTTCACCCCTTTTTTTTCTAAAACTTCTTTTCTAGGGATTATAATTTCGCTTACTTCTCTTCTTTTAATAGGTACCCAAATTAAAGAAGGAATATAGACAAAGTTTTCGTTTCTATCAATAAGCGTCACTTCTACATTGTCTTTTAGTTTTCGTTTAAGCTCTAAAGCGGCAGTTGCACCAGCAAAGTTACCACCCACTACTAAGATTTTCATATCTTTATTATTTTATAATTATTTTTAAAATAAATTTTGTAAAATTATTTTCTGGAATTTTACATTACAAAATTAGTGATGGATAAATCGGATAATTGTAACTTTTATTACATAGCAACAATTATATTGATCAATATTCATACTTATAACACGAAAACTACCATTTTTACTGAGTTTTTTTCCTTATAGAAATTATGAAAAAAATTAAAATTTAATTTTTGAACAAATTTTAAGAGATTTTAAATTTTTGTCATCTGTTGTTTTATTATAAATTTGTCAAATGATTTTAGAAAAAGAAATAGAGTTTATCCTCGCGATTGATGCACTGAAAAACGTAAACCGAAGAAATTTCAACCTAGATAATTCTCGAAGAGAAAACACCGCCGAACACAGTTGGCAAGTGGTAGTTTTTGCACAAATTCTCTATCCTTATGCTAGAAATAAAGAAAAAATAGATTTGCCTAAAGTTCTGAAAATGCTTTCCATTCACGATGTGGTAGAAATTGATGCAGGCGATACTTTTTTCTATGACGAAAAAGCTAACGAAGGTAAATTTGAAAGAGAATTAGCTTCAGCAAAAAGAATTTTTGGGATTTTAAGCGAACCATTGCAATCAGAATTTCTTAATCTTTGGTTAGAATTTGAGGAAGGTAAAACTGAAGAAGCCATTTTTGCCAATGCAGTAGATCGAATGATTCCTTTTACGCTCAATTGCTATAATAATGGTAAAAGTTGGACGGAAGCTGGTGTAGCATTAGAAAAAGTAAAACAATTGCTTCGCCTGAAAATCAATGAAGCTTCCGAAGAAATGGCAGAAGCTTTTGACATTTTAATTAAAAAAGCTTTTGAAGAGGGGAAGTTAATTTAGAATTTTTTCTTAATCATTTCTCAATTTTGCTTTCAATTCATTTTTAAGAATAATTTGTCGAAGTTCGTGAATTTGTTCTTTAGTGAAATTTTTCTTTGGAACAATATTCATAACATTCATACTTTGGTATATTAGAAACCAGTCTTTTAATTCTTTTAACTTAAAGATTGATTTCCAGGTAAATTCGCTTTCAAAACTTTCACCTTTAACATGGATTTTTTCTTCGTTAAAAGTATAAACTATATTTTCTTGAATTTTTTTGTTAGAATAAAATACTTTTTTTATTGTTTTGTAATGACGATATGGAAAATAAATAAATATAAAAATTAAGAGAATAATTAAATAAATTAAATTATTATTTTGAAACGTATCTTCGAAAATCTTATAAAAATATATTGATAGTACAATCGGAACTAAAAATATAATTAGTAGTGATACTACATTTTTGGGAAAGTTATTTAAATGAAGATTCCAATAATCTTTAAATATAATTTTTGTTTGTATTTCCATTATTTCCAATTTTCAATGTTTAAATTCTTTCCAATTCATTTCCATCAATCTGCGTTTTAAACGTTCCGTAATTTACCGAAACTTTTCCGTTTTTCAGAATTTCGTCAATTGTTCCTACAGAAGTAGAACCCGCAATTCTTACACGTTGACCAACTTTCATCCAAACTGCACGTTCTTTTTGCGTTTTTTCTTCTATTTTTTGGTTGGTTTCCGCAATTTGAACTTGGATATTTTCTTTTTTCAGTTGTTGTTCTACTTTTCGTTTGGTGACTTTCAGTTTCTCAGATTCAGTTTTGTCTGAACCCAATTTTCGGAATTTTTCTTGCTCCAAAATTTTTACAAAATCCTTTACAATGTCTTTTCTAGATTTACCTCGTAAATAACCATCGATAAAGGTTTCTATCTTATTTCCGAACTGTAATTTTCGGTGTTCTTCTTCATACAATTTCTGAAAATTATACAGTTTTTGTTGAAGCTGTTCGTTCAGTTTTTGTAGATTTTCTCGCTTATCTTCTACCGATTCTTTTTGTTCGGCAAGATTGGTTTTTAATTTTTCAACTTCAAATTTTTCTTGTTGAAGTTTCACGATGGTTTTATCCAAATTCACCACATCTTTTTCCACTTTTGCACGAGCATTTTTAATGATAAATCTAGGAATTCTGTTTTTTTCTGCCACTTCAAAAGTGAAAGAACTACCAGCTTGTCCTACCTCCAATTTATACAAAGGTTCGAGTGAATATTCATCAAAAAGCATCGCCGCATTTGTAGCATTTGGTAATTGTTCTACCACCAATTTTATGTTGGTGTAATGCGTAGTAATAATTGCAAAAGATTTTTTTTCGTAGAAAAATTCTAGAAAACTTTCGGCAAGAGCGCCACCTAATTCAGGATCAGAACCTGTTCCAAATTCATCAATTAAAAGCAAAGTATTTTCATCTGCTTCGCGAATAATTCCAGACATTTTTTTAAGGCGAGAACTGTACGTAGAAAGATGATTTTCAATCGATTGGTTGTCGCCAATATCGGTTCTTATTTTCTCAAAAAAGAACATTTCTGATTTTGGATGAACAGGCACTAAAATTCCGCTCTGAATCATCAATTGAAGCAAACCAACGGTTTTCAACGTGATGGATTTTCCACCAGCATTTGGTCCAGAAATACAGAGAATTCGGTTGTGTTCCGTCAAAGTTAAAGTTTGCGGATAAATTTCCTTTTGTTCTTCTTTATTTCGAAGCAAAAGTAATGGGTGAAAAGCATTCACCAATCTCATCGTTTTATGACGATTGATTTTTGGTAAAACACCGCCAATTTTTTCTGCAAATTTGGCTTTTGCTCGGGTAATATCTAGGTCGAAAATATAAGTTTGATATTCTTCTAATTCAGGAGCGAAAATGGCAATTTCTGCGGTGAGTTTTCGCAAAATTTTATCTACTTCTTTCTTCTCTTCTTCTTCTGCTTCACGTAATTTAAACTGATGTTTTGAGACGCTTTCTGGTTGAATATACGTAATAGAACCCGTTTTAGAAACACCTAAAATTCTACCAGGAACTCTTTTTTTGAAACTCGATTTCACCGCCAAAACTCTTTGGTCGTCAATCACGGTTTCTTTGATTTCATCTAAGAAATCTGTGGAAGAAAGGTGAGAAAGTGTTTTACTGAAATTCTCTTGAATATGTTTTTTGGCGTGTTGAATTTCAGTTCTTAAAGATTTCAAAACTGGAGAAGCTTCAGATTTTACTTCGCCAAAGCGATTGAAAACTTTGTCGATTTTTTCTACTATTTCTTTTTTGAAATCCAATTTTTGAACTTCTTCCAATAAAATAGGGAAGGTTTCGGCAAGTGTAGGGAAGAATTTTTGCAATTTCCCGATTTGTTCCGTAAGGTTTTTAATTTTGATAAAAGCAGCATTTTCTAACCTGAAATTTTCGATGTGTATTACTTTTAATTCTGCTTCTATGTCTTCGTATTCGCTGAAAGGAATGGCATTTGAACTCTCGAAACTGGTGAGAAATTCTGCGGTTTTTTTCAACGTAATTTCGGCTTCATCTATTTTTAAAAGTTTGAGATGAAGAATTTTTTCTGCCACTTTCGGCGAATACGCATACGGTGAAATTTCCCCAAGTAATTTTGGGAATTCTAATTCTTGTAAATTTTCTTTGGTTACTTGCACGGTGCAAATTTAATGATTTTTGTTTTAGAATCGTAGAGTGGGAGAATTGTAGAGAGTAGAGTTTTTTTAGTCATTGCGAGGAACGAAGCAATCTGTTTAAATTGTTTCTGAATTTTTGTAAATTTGAGGAAATGAATTTTATGAAAAAACTAATAGCGATTTTTTTGGTTTTAGGATTGGTTTCTTGTGCAATTTCGTCTAAAAATGATGCTGGATTTGAAAAAATAGATAAAGAAAATATTTCTGAAATTTACATTAAAAAAGGATTGTATGATTCAGTGAAATTTGCTTTTAATGATAATGAAAAGAAGATTTTTTTAGATTTAATAAATGAAAAAGCTCAATTGAATTTATTAAAAGCGAAACCTAAATATTGGATTTTTGTAAAATTTAAAAATGGAGATGAACGTAAATTTAAAGTAATTGATGATTACATTGGAGAAAATGATTGGTATTTAAAAACTAAAAAAGCTAAATTATTTCAAGAGATAAATATTAAAAATTAAAAACATTAATAACTTAATAATGAAAAAACTAATAGCGATTTTTGTGGTTTTAAGTTTCATTTCTTGTAAAAAAGAAGTCTCTAAAATTGAAATAAACAAAGAAAAAGTATCAGAAACAAAAGTTTGGGTAAGTAAAAATCAATTTTTTTTAGATAAATTTAAAACAATTGAATTTGATACTTTGCAAGTCTATTCAACAGATGATATCAATAAAAATAAGAACTATAAATTCAAGGGCGATTCATTAAAGGAAAATGAAATAAAACCAGTTTTATTTTTTCTTTCACATGAAGAAATTGAAGGTTTTGAAAAAGCAGATTTTCATGCTGTTAATAAATTTGATTTAGAAAATAGTGAACTAGGTTTAATAGCGAGAACTATGGGAGAATATTGGGCTTCTTCTATTAAATTATATTCTTATAACAAACGAAAAGAAAAAATAGTAAATTTTATTGAATTAGCCGAAAAATCTGGAGACGCAGGAGATTTTTTTGATAAACGGTCTTGGATTTTAAAAGATAAAAATAAAAACTATAAAATTTTTATTTGGACTCATTTTGAACATGATAACACAGTAGAAGAGGAGCCAAAAACTCCAAATTATAAAGAAGATAATTATTATTTAGTAAGATTTAATCAAGGAAAATTTGATACCATTAGTAAAAATAATAAAGAACTGGAAAAACAGTTTTCAAATCTGTTAAGGAAAAAATAAAATAGCCTTTCATTTATTTGAAAGGCTATTTTATTTAAATTAAATTGTATTTTATTTCAAGAATTTTTTGGTTTCTGTACCGTTTTTGTAACTTAAAATATACATTCCAGAAGGTATAGATTTGTTGATGGTAATTTCATTAGATTTAGTATTTCCTTTCTGAATTACTTTTCCGTTTACATCATAAATTGCATACGCTCCGAAACCATCTTTTTGGTTTCCTGCTAAAGTTAATTTATTTGCTTCTTTGGTATAAACTACACTGTCTTTTATTGTTGCAGAAACTTTATCAGTACCTAATGTCCCGTCTATAATTCTTACAGAATAATCTTCTATTTGTCCGTAATTGAGATTTTGACAAGAATCATAGCTGCCAATATCACTTCTTACTCTCATTCTGAGATAAGTGTTAAGAACGGCAGTTGCTGGCGGTGTGAAGGTAACAGTGTATGGTGAATTGGCTGTAGGAACAGAGGAACCCGAATCAGCAATTAATTCTGAAGCTTCGAAAATACCGTTGTTATTATAATCTATCCAAGCTTTTATGGTTTGAGGATTGGTAGCAAAGCTTACTTTTAGATTTTGTGGGGAATTTGCTTGTAAATCTGTATAAACAGAAGGATTGGTACAATTTTGAGAAGAATAATCTACATAATATTGTGCATTTGAAGTAAAGTAACCAGATGAAGAATTGTTAATATTTCCTACAGTTACATTGGTAGGTCCTGCATTATAATTTCCAGAATTTGTAATTCCTGCTGGTGTACAAGTAGCGGCTGTTAAAGCTTCTGGAGGAGGATTGCTCACTAAATCTTTACCTCCGTTAGATGTAGTAAGGCTTGATCTATATTGCATAAAAAGTGCTACAGCTCTATCTCTTTGCCCTGGTGTAAATTTATTGGCATCATAAGTATAGTTCATTATATTATATTGTACACCATTGTAATTTACTCCTGTACAAGGATTAGTTACAGAATTAGAAGGAGTAGGATATACACTTAATAAACTTGCAGTAGGCTCTGTATCACAAACTTTGTCATTGTCTGTCAAGCAATTGTTATTTACAGGACAATCAGATGCTAAAGGAGGGTTGTTTGTTGGATTTGCTGAAGCTCCATTAAAAGGATGATCTAGCCCCATAGAATGTCCAAACTCGTGCGCAAGAGTAGAATCATCAAAGTTAGTAACTACTGTAACTTTCATAAAGCTTTCATATGAAGAATCAGGATTAGAAGGATAACCTGCCCAGCCCATTAATCCATATGTAGATTTATCCCCATCAAAACCTATTACCACATAAATATTAAAATAAGAACTTTCTGACCAATGTGGAGCTATTGATTTTATCTGAGTTGTAGTTACACCATTAGCAGAACTGTCTTTTACACCATATTGATCATAACCACTTAATGTGCTTCCGTTATATCTTACAATACCTGAAGTTGCAGTACACTGTGGAGTTCTTTTTGCTAAAACTAATTTAAAAGGAATTACAGTACCATCTAAGCTACCATTACCTTCTGCAGGAAATCCAAAGCCATAGGTTGTAGCATACATTTTATTGGTATTGTTAATCCAAGTTTGGATTTGAGCGTCTGTTAAAGTTAGACTAGAATTAGAAGAATCAGAGGATTCTATAACATGCACTACTACTGGTATTTCATAAATTGGACCAGTGTAATTAGCATTTTTGTTAGAAAAAACACCAAGTTTTTTAAAAAATGCTTGCTTATCAAATTGTAATAAATTTGCTTCTGCTTTTTCTCTGGCCTTTTTAATTTCAGGATTTATTTTTTCTAGTTCTGTTTGATGTATATCATAACCACAAGTTTTTTGAGAAAAACTTATTGTAGATACAGCTAAAAATAGTAAAAGTAAAGTTTTTTTCATGGTAAAGAATTAGATATTTTTATTTTCACAAATTTAGTTAATTATTATTGTTTATTTTCGTAAAATTAATTTAAATTATAATAATTAATGACCTGGACAGAAATACTAGCACCGATAAAAAATACAGAATATTTTGAAAAGCTTTGGCAAAAAGTTAAAAATGAATATGCAACTACCAAATGTTTTCCGCCAAAAAAACAGATTTTCAGAGCAATTGAACTCACGGCTTTTGAAGATGTAGAAGTAGTGATTATCGGGCAAGACCCTTATCATAATGATTTTCAGGCAAATGGTTTGTGTTTTTCGGTTTCAGATCAGGTTTCTGCGCCGCCTTCACTCAAAAATATTTTTACAGAACTCAAAGACGACTTAGGCATAGTAAAAACCAGTAACGAACTAGATTCTTGGGCAAGACAAGGTGTTTTGTTGTTGAATGCTATGCTTACGGTTCGTGCGCACGAGCCCAATTCTCACAAAGATTTGGGTTGGGAGAAATTCACAGATTTTATCATCAAAGAAATTTCGGACAAAAAAGAAAATGTTGTTTTTGTTTTGTGGGGTGCTTTTGCGCAAAAAAAAGCTTCGCTTATAGATGAAACGAAGCATTTTATCATTCAGTCAGCACATCCTTCTCCGTTTTCGGTGTACAGAGGTTTCTACGGAAGCAGACCTTTTTCTAAAATTAATGATTACCTGAAATTAAAGGGCAAAAAACCAATTGATTGGTAGTTTATTCTATTTTTAAATCAATAACATACTTTCCTTTTAAATCTTCAAAACCAACATCTGTAGAATTAGAAGGATATATATTAGTAAGCGTGAATTTTCTGCCCTGAAAAACAAAAGAATTTTTATTGTCTTGAGTAGAAATCGTAAATTTTCGTGGTCTAGAATGTAAACTCATTACCTCAATTTCTACTGTCGCAAAACCTGCTGTAATGCAACGCGCATTCATAGGACATCTGCTGTCTTCGATGGTTGTAACAAAAGTAATATTGAGCTTGTTTTCTTCCGAAAAAATATTTTGTTTTTCTACCAATCTCACAGCTCCTTTTTCTGGTTTTTCTGTAGGATAGGTGCTGTTTACAGTTTCTGAATTGGTGGTAGGCATTTTCACGTCAGTTGATTTTTTTTGAGATGCACATTGAGTAAAGATAAATGCTGAAATTGTCAGCAAAAATATTTTAGATTTCATAATTTTTTATTTTGTAAAGATATCTATTAAAACTACCAAAAACATTGCCAAACCTATTAAAAGATTAAAACCAGTGCCATAAATAAACCCTAAAAAAGCACCTTTGGTAGCATTGAAAGCTTTTTTCTTGTCGGTTCTATCATGGATAAGTTCTCCTAAAAAAACACCAAGCAACATCCCGATTATAAAACCAATGGGCGGAAAAAATAATCCGATGATAGTGCCTAAAAATCCACCAATTTTACCATATCGGCTTCCTCCGTATTTAGCTGTAGTTTTGATGGGAATGGTGTAATTTAGAATTAACGAAGCTAGTGTTAAAACTCCAAAAATAATAACATAAATAATAGAAAACTCTGGATTTCCGAAGAATTTATACAATAAAACTCCTGCGAAACTAAGCAGTAATCCTGGTAAAACTGGGAGAATGGTGCCCGCAATTCCTATAACGATGAGAATGATAGAAAGTAGTATAAATAGTGGTTGTTCCATTTATTATTTTTAAATATTGGTATAAAATTAACAAATAAACGCAATTGCCAATCATATTTTTTATTTTTGTAGAAAATTAGAACAAAATGGGATTTTTTAAAAGTTGGAGTGCTAAAATAACTGCCTTTGTAACGGAGAACGTTACAGATGATTTGTATTTACCAGTCACTATCGGAGCAAAGCTCATGTTTTTGGTTCTTGTATTTTTAGTAATAGACATTATTTCTGTCTTTTTTTGGAAATATTTTTCTAGATTTTTGGTCAAAATTTTAGGAAGTAAAACTATTCTCAAAGAAATTTATAAGCAAAAAGCATGGCGTTCTTTGGCTCATTTTTTCTCATTACTGTTTTGTTTTTTCATCTATGAAGATATTTTTGGGCCAAGACATCCTAGAACGAACCTTTACACCGAAAGAATGATTATTTTCGGACAAGTGATGGTTTTTGCAGTTTTAGTTTACCGATTGATTAAAGCCGTAGAGATTTATTATGAACAAAACCAAGACCGCTATAGAATCACCGCTATTAAAGCCATTTCAGAATCATTGAGAATTTTTGGAATTGTGATTTTTTCGCTTATTGGGATTTTTGTAATTTTTGGAATTGGTTTGCAAACGGTAATAGGCGTTTTAGGAGCAGTAACAGCGGTAGTTCTTTTGGTTTTCAGAGATACTATTTTGGGATTTGTAACCGGAATTCACGTTTCTACTTCTAAAAACCTGAAAATTGGAGACTGGATTGGTATTCCTAAATATAATATTGAAGGAAATATAATGGATATCAATCTCTTAACTACGAAAATTCAGAATTTTGATAAGACTTTTTCTACCATTCCTACTTATGATTTAATGAGTACAGAAATTAGAAATCATCAAATTATGTACGAAGGAAGCAGCCGCAGAATAAAACGTTCAGTATATTTTAATATCAAATCTTTCAAATTTGTGGACGAAGAATTCTATAATAAAGTTAAAGATATCAATCTTATTTCTGAATATCTCGACAGAAAGTTGAAAGAAATTGCCGAATCTAAAAAAGGAATTCCGCATTCTGAACGTTTAATTAATGGTCAACAATTAACAAACATCGGACTTTTCAGAAATTATGTCTCTAATTTCCTTAAAAATAACCCGAAAATAGACCACGACGAAATTATTTTGGTGAGACAGTTAGAAATTTCGCCTCAAGGTTTGCCTTTAGAAATCTATTGTTTTGCTAACAAAGCAGAATTAGCAGACTACGAAAGAATTCAGGCAGATATTTTCGACCATATTCTCACTGCTGCCAAAGAATTTGACTTAGAAGTAATGCAAGTAAATAAAATTTAGAATTAAAAAATTAAAAAATTAAAAAATTAAAGAATTAAAAGATTTACAAATCAAAATTTTCACAACTACATAACCTTACTATTTTACAACTTCACGACTTTACATAAAATGACAAAATTATCAGTAAACATCAATAAAATTGCGACCATCAGAAATGCAAGAGGCGCAGAAACTCCTAGTGTAACCGAAGCTGCCATTAAAATTCAAGAATTTGGTGGACAAGGAATTACCATTCACCCAAGACCAGACGAAAGGCATATCACCAGAAAAGATGTCTATGATTTGAAACCTTTGGTTTATACCGAATTTAATATCGAAGGAAATCCGCATCGTCCTTTTATAGATATGGTTTTGGAAGTAAAACCAGAACAAGTTACGTTGGTTCCCGATGCAGATGATGCCATCACTTCTAACGCAGGTTGGGATTGCGAAAAAAATCTAGATTTCTTAAAATCTGTGATTACAGAATTTAAAAATGCAGGCATTAGAACGTCTATTTTTCTTGACCCAAACCCAGAAATGGTAAAATTTGCTGCGGAAACAGGAACCGATAGAATAGAACTCTACACCGAAGCTTACGCCAGAAATTATGAAACCAACAAAGAAACAGCCATAAAACCTTATTATGAAACCGCTTTAGAAGCTACAAAATATGGTTTAGGAATTAATGCGGGACACGATTTAAGTCTTGATAATCTAAAATATTTTGCAGACAATATCCCGAATTTATTAGAGGTTTCTATTGGGCACGCTTTGATTTCTGAAGCGTTGTATTTAGGTTTAGAAAATACTATTCAAGCGTATTTGAAGAGATTGGCGAAATGGTAGTTTAATTGAAAATTGAAAGTTGAGAATTGAAAAATTTTAAATCTGCTCAATCAGCAAAATCAGCGAGGAAAATTATTTTCTAAAAATAGATTTTTCTTTGCAAGCTTAAAATATTTTCAAACATTTAAAATAAATCTTTGCGCACTTTGCGTTTAAAAATATGCAAATTTTACACTCAAAAATATACGGACAAGAAAAAAACGGAACACCTCTTCTCGTTTTTCACGGACTTTTCGGAATGTTAGACAATTGGGGAAGCTTCGGAAAAGAGTTTGGCGAATTTTTCCCAACTCATTTGATTGATTTAAGAAATCACGGAAAAAGTTTCCATTCAGACGAGATGAATCATCAGGTTTTGGCAGAAGATATTCTCAATTATATGAATTTTCACGGCATCGAAAAAGCCCATCTTCTCGGGCATTCTCTTGGCGGAAAAGCAGTGATGACTTTTGCGATTTCTTTTCCCGAAAAAGTAGAAAAACTCATTGTAGCAGACATTGCTCCGAAAGCATATCCTCCTCATCATCAAGGAATTATAAAAGCGCTTCAATCTGTAAATTTTGAGGAAGTACATTCTAGACAAGACGTGGAAACAGTTTTAAGTAATTACATTCCTGAGAAATTTGTCATTCAGTTTTTGACTAAAAATTTGTATTGGACGGAAGATAAAAAACTCAATTGGCGTTTTAACCTTCAAACTTTGGCAGAAAAATACAATGATTTTGTGGCAAATGCAATAAAATTTGGGAAATTTGAGGGTGAAACATTATTTATTGCAGGCGCAAAATCTAATTATATTCTTCCACAAGATGAATTGTTGATGCGTCAACAATTTCCTAAATACCAATTGGTTACCATAGAAAATGCAGGGCATTGGGTACAAGCACAAAACCCGAAAGATTTTAATCAAGCAGTGAGGGTTTTTTTAATTTAGAATTAATTTTATGACAGAACAAATACTTTGTTTATCTTATAGCATTATAATTATTTTTATTTTTTCATTAATTTTTAATGATAAAGTTTTCGAATATTATTATGGAAAATTAAAGGATAAAAAAAGAAGTTGGTTTTGGTTTGAAGTTTTCAATATTGAAAAAACAAAAAATAATATGCGAAAATTTTTAAGAATTTTGAGTGCTTTTGTCATTTTCGTTAATTTTATTTTATTCTTATTTGTAATGTTTTATTTTATACAGAAGAATTTTTAAAAAGAAACAATGAAACCATTATCAAAACTTATCCTTCAAAGTATATTTTTTTGTTAATGCTATTCTGATTTTTTTCTATTTAATAGCAGTTTATGATAGATTTAATGGAAGAAAAAGCCTTAATCCAAAAGAATTTTTATTTTCTGGTATTATTATTTTGGTTTTATCAGCAATTAATTTTCTTTACTATAAAAACAAAAATTTTAATTCTAAATAATTAACCGTATTTTTGTAAATCATTCATCAATTATCAATCATTATTTATGGTTCTCGTTACAGGCGCAACAGGAATTCTCGGGAGAGTTATCGTTTTAGAATTGTTAAAACGTGGTAAAACTGTTCGTGCTGCCAAAAGAAAATCTAGCAATTTAGAAGAAGTAAAAGATTCTTTCCGTTTTTATACCGAAAATTCTGACGAATTTTTTAACAAAATTGAATGGATAAACGTTGATTTTGAAGATATTTATTCACTTCAAAAAGCATTAGTTGGCGTAGAAGAGGTTTATCATTGTGCTGCGAAAGTCAGTTTTCATCCGAAGGATAAAAGAAAAATGTACAAAACCAATATCGAAGGAACTAAGCAATTGTTGTATGCCTCAGAAAATTCTTCGGTTAAGAAATTCCTTTTTGTGAGTTCTATTGCGGTTCTTGATGGTTTTAATGAAAACGGAGAATTAGATGAAAATTCAGATTTTAATCCAAAAGTAGATCATTCTTCATATGCTATTTCTAAACATTTTTCTGAAATGGAAGTTTGGCGTGCTTCCGCAGAAGGTCTTAATGTGGCAATTGTAAACCCCGGTTTAATCATCGGAAGTGGAAATTGGAACGAAAGCAGCGGAACTTTATTTAAAGAATTAGGCGAAAATGCCTTCACGTTTTCAGGGGGAACTTCTTATGTAGATGTAAGAGATGTTGCTAAAATTTCGGTAGAATTGATGGAAAATAATATTTTCGGAGAAAGATTTATTTTAATTTCTGAAAATAAAAAATATGAGCAAGTTGCTAATTTCATCAAACAAAAATTAGGAAAACCAGCCACTAGAATTGTTCCAAATGGTTGGTTGAAATCTGGAGTTTTCTTGAATGCAATTTTAGGTTGGCTTATTTCTCCGCTCAAAATGGCGAATAAAGTGAATGTGCAATCTGTAACGGAATTCAACAAAATATCCAATAAAAAGATCAAAGAAAAGCTCAATTACGAATTTATTTCAGTGGAAGAAAGTTTGGCTTTTCACTTGGAAAATTATAAAAAAGACAAAAGTTTTAATAAATAAAAATTCCCCTTCTTTGAAGGGGTGGCGAAATTTTCGTAGAAAATTTTGACGGGGTAGTTAAAAAATATTTGCGCTCTTTGCGTTTAAAAAAAATATGGAAAATCAATTTTTAGGAAATCAAAATTTCAATATATCTCATCAAGTCGTTTCGGCAACTTGTCCGTCTAACATTGCATTAATTAAATATTGGGGAAAATATGCCAATCAAATTCCTGCAAATCCTAGTATTTCTTATACTTTGAATCACTGCAATACCCAAACTTCGATGGAATTTATGGCAAATGAACCGTTTTCTGTTCAGACTTTTTTGGCAGGAAATGAAGAGATAAAATTTGCAGAAAAAATTGAAAAATATTTCAAAAACATAGAGCCATATTTACCTTGGATTCTCAAAGGAAAATACATCATCAAAACAGAAAATACATTTCCGCACAGTTCAGGAATTGCCAGTTCTGCTTCTGGTTTTGGAGCTATTGCAAATTGTTTGATGGAATTAGATAAATTATTTGGAACCGAGAATCAAGAACCAAGACACAAGACTAAAAAAGCCAGTTTTTTGGCAAGATTAGGAAGCGGAAGTGCTTGCAGAAGTTTGTACAATGGTTTGGTAGTTTGGGGAAAAACCGACGAAGTTGAAGGAAGTTCAGATTTATTTGCTGTGAAATACCCTGATTCTGAAATTCACCCGATTTTTAAAAATTTCAATGATTGGGTTTTATTGATTCACGAAGGTCAAAAAACGGTAAGTTCTACAGTTGGTCACGGTTTAATGAACACCAATCCTTACGCGGAAAGACGTTTCCAAGAAGCGAGAGAGAATTTTATTCCATTGAAAGAAATTCTTAAATCTGGAAATCTTGATAAATTTATCACTTTGGTAGAACACGAAGCGTTGACTTTGCACGCGATGATGATGATAAGCGAGCCTGCTTTTATTTTGATGAAAACAGGGACAATGGAAGTCATCAATAAACTTTGGAATTATAGAAAAGAAACTGGGAATCCGTTGTTTTTCACACTAGATGCAGGTGCAAATGTTCACTTGCTTTTTCCAGAAAATGAAAACTCTAACGAAATCAAAAGTTTTATAGAATCTGAATTGCTACAACACACACAAAAAGGTGGAGTAGTGAAAGATGTGATGAAATTTTAAAAATATGGAGAATATAATATTAAAGACAAAAGAAAGACTTCATTGTTTAATTCTTAACTTAAAAAGAATAGAGTTGAAGGATGCTAAAATATTTAAAATAAAATTAGAAGAGCTAAAAAATTCTTCCCAAATTGATGAAATTTTAAATGAATTTAAAAATAAAAAAAATAATTACATTTATATAATAAAAATTGAGGATAAAAAAATAAATGATGTTGTAGATGAATTTAAATGTAGAGAATGTGAAATTAAGATTTCTAAATTTAATGATAACATTAATAATTGTAGGTCATTATATGTTGGCTCATCAACATCAGATATATTATCAAGGATTAAACAACATTTAGGGTTTTTATCTAATAAAGTGTATGCTTTACATTTAAAAAAATGGATGAAACCATCTGCCATAATCATATTAGAATTATATGAGATTGGGATTGATGAAAATATTCAAGATAAAAAAATTATAGTTGAAACTATTGAACAAACATTTTGGGATTTGAACTTGCCATTATTTGGTAAAAGAAGTGGACAAATGTAGTTTGCAATTATATCATTTCTTACCTTACATCAATTCACCAGCTTCTGAGAATTTGTAATTTTGAATAAAAATTTAAAAAATGAATAAATTCGAGATAGGAGTTGGAATGTTTGGTGATTTAGCTTTCAATAAAGAAACAGGGGATTTTGCCAATCCTCAACAAAAATTACAGGAAATTTTAGCCGAAATAAAATTAGCTGATGAATTGGGAATAGATGTTTTTGCTTTGGGCGAGCATCATCGTCCAGATTACGTGGTTTCTTCACCAGAAATGGTGCTTTCTGCGGCAGCTTCTATTACTAAAAATATTAAATTAATGAGTGCTGTTACGGTGCTTAGTTCGGCAGAACCAGTGAAAGTATATCAGGATTTTTCTACTCTGGATTTAATTTCTGGCGGAAGAGCCGAAATTGGTGTTGGAAGAGGTAGTTTCATAGAATCTTTTCCGCTTTTTGGCTATAATTTGAATGATTATAATGAACTTTTCGAGGAAAAATTAGATTTGTTACTCAAAATAAATTCTCAAGAAAATGTTTCTTGGGAAGGCAATCTTAGAGCTCCAATGGTTGACCAAACGGTCTATCCTAGAGCTACAAACAATGGGAAATTACCAGTCTGGATTGCAGTTGGCGGAACTCCAGAATCAGTTTTGAGAGCTGCCAGATTAGGACTACCTTTGGTTGTAGCTATTATTGGTGGTTTGCCAAGACAATTCAAACCTTTAATAGATTTTTATAAGCAAGAATATTTGAAAAACGGTCACAATCCTGAAGAAATGCGAATCGGAATTCATTCTCATACTTTGGTAAGCGAAGATCCAGAAGTAATTGATGGATATTTTGAAAATTATGCAGCTCAAATGAACAGAATTGGCAGTTCTAGAGGTTGGGCACCTTACACCAAAATGCAATATGAAGGTGGCAGAAGTAAAGAAGGTGCACTTTTTATTGGAAATTCTGAAGAAGTAGCGGAGAAAATAAATACTGTGAAAGAAATGTTTGGCTTAACCAGATACATTGCACATATGGATGTAGGTGCGCCAAGCCACGATGTAATGATGAAAAGTATAGAATTATTCGGGACTAAAGTTTCAGAAAACGTAAAATAAATTATAAATAATGAAAATTCATCATATTGCCATCATTTGTTCTGATTATCAAATTTCTAAAGAATTCTATACCGAAATTTTAGGACTGAATATTATTAGAGAAATTTACAGAGAAGAAAGAGAATCTTATAAATTGGATTTAGCAATTGGTGAAGATTATATAATTGAACTTTTTTCTTTTCCGAATCCTCCAAAAAGGCCTTCAAGACCAGAAAGTTGCGGACTACGGCATTTGGCATTTGCGGTAGAAAATGTAGAACAAAAACGAAAAGAATTACTAGAAAAAGGTTTGGATTGCGAAGAGATAAGAATTGATGAATTTACTGATAAAAAGTTCTTTTTTACGACAGATCCAGATGATTTGCCTTTAGAATTTTACGAAATGTAACTTTTTAGTTGTTGAAAAGACTTATTCATAAATTTTTGATATGAAAGCATTATTATTTCTATTAATTTCGAGTTTTTCTTTTGCTCAAAATGTTTCCGAAAAAGAAGTAGTAAAACCTATAGAAAATCTTTTTCAAGCGATGAAATCTGCAGATTCTATTGGGGTAAAAAATGCTTTTTCTAGCTCAGCCATTATGCAGACTTTTGACAAAAACAATGAAATAAGAACCGAAAAAGTAGAAGTTTTTTCAAAACAAGTTGGCATTTCTAAAGCTGGAGATTTAGACGAAAGATATACCATTTCTAAAATTTTGATAGACGGAAATATGGCTTCGGTTTGGGTTCCTTACCAATTTTATTATAAAGGAAATTTTTCGCATTGTGGCGTTAACAGTTTTCAATTAGCAAAATTGAATAACGAATGGAAAATTCAGTATATCATTGATACCAGAAGAAAAGAGAATTGTACAAAATAAAATCGGACGAGAGTTCGATTTTTTTTATTTTCAAGATAAATTGCCAAGTGCAAAACTTATTTATATTTTTGCAACGAAATAAATCAATAAGAAATGAAAATCGGAATTCTAGGAGGTGGACAATTAGGAAGAATGTTTATTCAAAACGCTCTGAAATATGACGACGAATTTTATGTTCTCGATCCAAATTCAGATTGTTCTTGTGCCAATATTTCTCATTTTACCAAAGGTAATTTTAACGATTTTGATGATGTTTTAGAATTCGGGAAAAACAAAGATGTAATTTCCATAGAAATAGAACACGTAAATGTTGATGCACTTTTTGCTCTTGAAAAATTGGGCAAAAAAGTAATTCCAAGTGCTGAAATCATCAAAACAATTCAACAAAAAATCCTTCAAAAAGAATTTTATAAAAAGCACCATATTCCGAGTCCTGATTTCGAGATTTTTGACGGAACTTCAGATGAAATCAAAATAGAATTTCCTTTTGTTCAAAAGTTAAATACCGGTGGTTATGACGGAAAAGGTGTGCAAATCATCAGAAATGCCGAAGATTTAAAAAATCTTTGGGTACAAGATTCGGTTTTAGAAAATTTAGTAGAAATTGACAAAGAACTTTCCATCATTATTGCCAAAAACGAAAACGGCGAAACCAAGACTTTTCCTGTAACAGAAATGGTAGCTGATGAAAAATTGAACCTTTTAGATTTCAATATTTGTCCTGCCGAAATTTCTGATAAAGTTCAATCTCAAATTGATAATATTGCAGAAAAATTTATTAATGCTGCTAATTCTCCAGGGCTTTTCGCCATTGAATTGTTTTTGGATAAAAACGGACAAGTTTGGGTAAATGAAACTGCACCTAGATTGCACAATTCTGGTCATCAAACACAAGAAGGAAATGCTAATTCTCAGTTCGAGCAATTTTACAGAACTTTGAAAAATCTTCCTTTAGCTGATACAGATACTTTTGGATTTTCGGGAATGCTGAATTTGGTTGGCGAAGAAAATTATACCGGAAAAGTAAAATATGAAGGTTTAGAAGATGTTTTAAAACTCCCAAAAACCTACGTTCATCTCTATGGAAAAACCGAAACAAAACCTGGAAGAAAAATGGGACATATTAATGTTCTCGCCAATTCTAGAGAAGAACTTTTAGAAAAACTCAATCATATAAAAACTTTGGTAAGAGTGATTTCTTAAGTTGGAATTACTCTAATTTTTTCTTTCTTCTAAAAATATCAGGACGATAATTAATGATGAATACGCCGCTGATAATTAAAATTGTGGCAATGATAAATTTTGCAGAAATTTTTTCGTCAAGAATCAACCAGCTTAAGAAAATCCCAATAATAGTATTGATGTAAGAAAGCATAGAAACCTGCGTTGTTAAAAGGTTTTTGAGCAAATAATGATATGCATAAAACGTAATTACAGAACCGAAAATTGCCAAATAGACAATCGCGAAAATGCTTCTGTTGCTCCATTCATTAAAGTGATAGTCTTTAGAAAAAACAAATCCGAAAATTATCTGAACAACTCCAGCAAAAGCGAATTGGTAAAATAAATTCAGGAAAAGATTGTCGGTTTTTATTTGTAATTTTTTGGTGTAAATCGTTCCGATTGTCCAACTTGTGATGGCTAAAAGCAAAATGAGAATTCCGAAAACGTATTCTAGATTGGCTAAATCTTTCAAACCGTCCCAAAAAATAAAAACAACACCAGAAAATCCTAAAATCAAACCAAAAAGTGATTTATTGCTAAATTTTTCTAATCCTACAATTAGACTCGCAATAAAAATTAGAACGGGAGTAAGTGCAGAAATGAGTGAGGTTAAACTACTGGTAAGATGAGATTCTGCGGCAGTTGTAAGTCCATTTGCGCCAACTAACATTAATGTAGAAAGTGTAATCTGAGTTCTAAAATTTTTAAAACCAATCCATTTTAGATTTTTGGTAAATAATAAAATCGGGAATAGAATGATGGCTGCCAAAAACTGTCTAATTCCTGCCACAAACCAAGAAGGAATGGTTTCTACACCAATTTTAATGGCAAGAAAAGTAGTGCCCCAAAAAAAGGCAACTGCAAAAATGGCAAGTAAAAGTTTTGAGTTCAAATAAAGAATTTAAGTTGCAAAGATACCTAAAACTATGTTTTCATTTTTAAAATTTTTATCTTTGAGACATCTAAAATAAAAAGTAAGATGGTTTCAATCATTATGGGCAGTCAAAGCGATTTGCCAATTATGCAACAAGCAGCAGATTTTCTTAAAAATTTAGAAATTCCATACGAGTTGACGGTTGTTTCTGCACACAGAACGCCAGAACGTATGTTTGATTTTGCGAAAACCGCCAAAAATAGAGGCATAAAAGTGATTATTGCAGGAGCAGGAGGAGCTGCACATTTACCAGGAATGGTGGCGAGTTGCACTACTTTGCCTGTGATTGGCGTACCAATTTTGAGCAGTAATTCTATAGATGGTTGGGATTCTGTTTTGTCTATTTTGCAGATGCCTTCAGGAATTCCTGTGGCAACCATCGCTTTGAACGGCGCTACCAACGCTGGGATTCTCGCTGCTAAAATTTTAGGAACATCAGACGAAGAAATTTCTACAAAATTAGAAATCTACCAATTGAGTTTGAAAGAAAAAGTGCTTTCTACCATCGAAGAAATTAAAAAAGAACACCCGAATTCTTACGATTAACCTGTCATTGCGAGGAGTTTTGTGAAACAAAACGCCGAAGCAATCTGTTGAATTTAGTAGCAACACGCTTTAGCTTCTTTTTCACTTTCAATCCTGCTTTCGCAACTCGCTTTTTTGTTTTTTGAAAAAACAAAAAGAGCTCAAACAATTGCTCAATCAGGGCTGTAGTTTACTGTTCTTTTTGTAAAACAACTTTCCACAAAGAAGCTGTTAAATAATCTGTGTAAATCTGTGTTTTCTGTGAGAGAAAACTAATCCAACCACAAAACCGCACCTTCAAATTCTCTTCGCCAATAGAGTTCGTTGTGTTTTCCGTCTTCGTCTATTTTTAGGAAAATATTTTTGGATTTTACGTTTTTAGATTTCAGGTTTTTTATCACGCGATTGGTTTGTTCCTCCATATCTTTATCTTCGTGTTTTCCTTGGATAAAGTAATATTTTTGGTGTTTTAGATTTGTTTTTGAACTCAAAATAAATGCATTCAACTCTTTTGCATTAAACCAAAAAGCAGAAGAAAACGCCAAAACTTTCCCGAAAATTTCAGGATATTTCACGGCTGCATAAACAGAAATTAAAGCTCCGAGAGAACTTCCGCCAATTGTGGTAAATTTTCGTTGAGGTTTTGTTCTGTAATTTTTATCAATATAAGGTTTTAGATTTTCGACAATAAATTTCACGTAATTATCGCCATTTCCGCCTCCGTATTTTGCATTTTTGTACGGCGAAAGTTCTTCAATACGTTTTTCTCCGCCATTATCAATTCCTACAAAAATAAAAGATTTTCCAGTTTTTTCAAAAATTTTGTCAAGCGTTTCGTCAACTTGCCATTCTCCAGCGTAAGAAGTAGCATCATCAAAAAGATTTTGCGCATCTTGAAGATACATTACTTCGTAATTTTTGTGAGAAGTCTCGTAATCTTTAGGCAAATAAATCCAAATTCTACGCGTGGTTTTCAACTGCGGAATTTCAAATTTCTCTGAAATGATTTTTACGTTTTCTGTGGCAGTGTGTTTTCTTTCTTGAGCCAATGTAAAAATAGCGCAGAAAAAGAGTAGAAGTGCAAATGATTTTTTCATAGTATAAAATTAAGAAAGATTTCACTAACTTTACATTCATTAAAAATCTTTTGTAATGACAACTAAATACGAGCAAATTTCGAGTTCACTTTTTGTAAAAAATCGTAAAAAATTCACCGAAAAAATGCAGCCAAAATCTTTGGCAATTTTTAATTCTAATGATATATATCCTGTAAGTTCAGATTCTACGCTTCCTTTTGCACAGCATAGAGATATTTTTTATCTAAGTGGAGTAGATCAGGAAGAAAGTATTCTTTTGATTTTTCCAGATGCTTACAAAGAAGAGCATAGAGAGATTCTTTTCTTAAGAGAAACCAATGAGCATATCGCAATTTGGGAAGGCGAAAAATTGACGAAAGAAAAAGCAACCGAAGTTTCTGGTGTGAAAACGGTTTTTTGGTTGTCTGATTTTGATAGAATTTTCTATAATTTGATGAATGAAGCGGAAAATATTTATCTCAATAAAAATGAACATTATAGAGCTGTGTTGGAGGTTCAAACACGAGAAGACAGGTTTATAGAAAGAGTGAAAAAAGAGTTTCCTTTACACGAAATTTTGAGAAGCAATCCTATTCTTCAGCATTTAAGAAGTGTAAAAGAACCTGAGGAAATTGCCTTGATGCAAACTGCGTGCAACATAACCGAAAAAGGAATCAGAAGATTACT
This sequence comes from Flavobacteriales bacterium UBA1937, assembly GCA_002337005.1. GTDB lineage: Bacteria > Bacteroidota > Bacteroidia > Flavobacteriales > Weeksellaceae > Cloacibacterium. Next base: position 32,351 of record DDFD01000086.1, read on the forward strand.
AAATTTTATAAAACCTGATGTTTGGGAATATGAAATTGAAGCAGAACTCATCCACGAATTTATAAAAAACAGAAGCAAAGGTTTTGCATATACTCCTATAATCGCAAGTGGTAATAATGCTAATGTTTTGCATTATATAGCCAATAATATGCAGTGTAAAGATGGTGATTTAATTTTGCTAGATGTAGGTGCAGAGTACGCTAATTATTCTAGTGATTTAACCAGAACAATCCCTGTAAATGGAAAATTTACCGAAAGACAAAAGCAAATTTACAATGCGGTTTTGGATATGAAAAATTTTGCGACTTCGCTACTTGTTCCAGGAAGTAACTGGTATGATTATCATAAAGAATGTGGGGATTTTTATACGTCTAAATTTTTAGAATTAGGACTTCTAGATAAAGCAGATGTGCAAAATGAAGATAAAAATTGGCCTGCTTACAAAAAATATATGATGCACGGTACTTCTCATCATATGGGATTAGATACTCACGATTACGGAATTCTTTCTGATAAATTTGTAGAAAATATGGTTTTCACTGTAGAACCAGGAATCTATCTTCCAGCAGAAGGTTTTGGTATTAGAATAGAAGATGATGTAGTGATTCAAAATTCTGGAGAACCATTTAATCTAATGAAAAATATCCCAATAGAAGTGGAAGAAATAGAGGAATTAATGAATGTATAAAATTAAAAAATCCCTACTCTAATTTTTTGAGTAGGGATATTTTTTAATTTTATATCATTTTAAATAAAAATGATGTTTTTTGCCTTTTTATACATATTTCTATTTTTAAGAGATTCTTCTGATAGCAATCTGAGTTACTGGGCCTTCTCCTGTAGAACCAGAACTTAGTTTTTTTATGGTAGTGGTTCCACTACTTGTTTTTACTCTTACAGAGTATGTCTTGTTGGCTTCTAACTTTACTGAAGTGTAAATGGTGTAAGATTGCAATCTTTCTGCGGTGTAATTGGGGTCAGTAATTGTTGCTGAATAATAATCATTGGTCGAAGTGATCCATTTTCCAGCAGCATCATCCCAAATTCCAAAAACAGGATTATTGTTTGTGGTATTATTTACTTGTAAATTAAAAAAAACAGAGTAATAGCCAGTATTATCTACTTTGAAAGTTCCATTTTGAAATCCATAAAGCCCTATTTCTTGTAGATTATCAAGAATTTCTACATTTAGATTGCTAATGACGGATGGTGTAGAAGAGGTGAAGCTTTGGTCGTTGCTCATTTGTATTTCAAATTCTGGAGCAACTATTACATTTGTTCCATCAGACATTAATGTTCCAGTTTGTACAGGAACTGTTGGGAAAACTTTGTTTTTGTCTGTAGTTTTTAAAACGCCTCCATCTGCCCATACTAATAGGTCTGAGCTGTTATACGGTTGTGGTGTAGTTATATTTCTGACCCTCATTGTACCATTTACATCTACAGTAGTTGTAGGAGAGTCGGTATTTATTCCAAAATTTGTTTGGGCTTTTATTTGAATAGAAACAAAAGCGATGATTATATATAATGATGTTTTCATATTATTTTACTCTAATGATTCTGATGATTGATGGTGAATTTTGAGTAGTTACTAGACTAGTATTTCCTAAAACAGTAAATGTATTAGAGGTAGAACCAGTAACCCCAGCTATAAATCTGATGGAATAATTAGTTCCAGCTGTCATATTGATAGCAGTTAAAAGCTTAGATGTTCTTATTTTATTGGTTGTATTAATAGACATATCAGTGTCATTAATTCTCGCTACCCATTTATTGGTTGTATCATTCCATACACCTATTACATTATTTGCTGAATAGTTAGAAGTGTTTGTAGAAGTGGTTTGAAAAGAAAGAACAATCATGTAAACTCCAGAAATAGGGCATGTGAAAATACCATTAGAGTATGCGTTGTAATTATCAACCAATTCTTTGTTTAGAGTATTTAATACTTTTGGCGTGCCTGTTCCGTCTGTGGTTTGGTTGGCGGTAGATTGTACTACTACTTCAGGGGCAATATCTAATTTACTGTTGATTACCGACATTACCGTACCTATTTTTGAGACTTGAGGTAAATTAAGGTCGCTAAATTTTACAGTTTTTAGTTTATTGTTGGTGTCAGAAAGAACAAAATTATCATTAATATTGAATGAACTAGCGGTCTCTAAACTTCTAACTCTAATGTCTCCATTTATATCTAATGTTGTTGTAGGATTATTGTTATTAATACCTACGTTTTGGGATTTAGCAACATTAATAAATGTTACTAAAAATATGATGAATATTTTTTTCATGATTTTATTTTAAGCGTCTTAATGTTACTGAAGAAACCAATCCGTTTCCAGATGAATCTGTGGCTTCTTTTTTAATGGTAAAAGATTCGGATGAACTTGCAGACATAGCTGCAAAAGCATAGTTTACTCCTTTTTTTAAGTCAACACCGCTGTAAATAAAATAATTTTGAGTTTTATTGCCAGAGCTTCCTCCAGATGCTGTAAAGCTGTCATTTACGCCACAAATCCAAGTGTTATTAGTGAGGTCTCGAACTCCTATAAATGGATTAGTAAGAGCTGTGTTTGCGCTTATTTGTACGCTGATTACAATTACATAAGTTCCATCTGCATTTACTTGAAAAGAACCATTGTTATATAGTGCCATATTGTCAAAAGCCTCAGTATTCATATTGGTAATAACTTGAGGAGTGGCAGAATTAATGGTCTGGTCGGCAGACATATCTACGTTAAATTCTTGGGCAACTATGTATTCAGAACCTGTAGAGATTATGGTTCCGGTATTTTCTGTTACCAGTGGCGAGATTTTGTTTTTTGGAATAGATTTTAGAGTTCCATCAGAGGTTGTCATAACTACCAGTCCCGTAGAAGAGAGTGTAGAGTAGTTTGTAGTTAGCTTGCTGCCCTTTACATCACCGTTTACGTCTAGTGTTTGTGTAGGGCTTTCTGTGTTTATTCCTACTTTTCCATTATAAGTTTGGGCATTTCCAAATATTATTATAAATGCAAATAGTAGAAAAAAATTAGTTTTTTTCTTCATCAAATGTGTTTTGCTTTTTCAAGCAAAAATCACGCCAAATAAGATTAAAAAAATGTTAAAATTAGCCTAATGAAAAAATATTATGTTAATTTTTCTCTTTTTTATTTGCTTTCAAAGAATTTAATTAAATCTATATAGTTTTTTTGGTTAAGTCCATGTCCTGTCATATACTCTCTAAAAGTAAAAAAAGCACCCAATTCATACAGGAAATCTGCAGCTTTTCTTCCCCATTCTAAAGGGATTACAGCATCTTCATTACCGTGCGAAATAAAAAATCTAAGATGCTGAATTTGCTTTTTACCTTTTATGTTTTTCAAGATTTTTGGCTCAGGATAAGCGCTTAAACAAGCTACTTTATTAAAATACTCAGGATAAGTAAGTGTCATTGCATAGGTAAGGATTCCTCCTTGCGAAAATCCCATCATATTCACCTTTGTTTCTAGATTGTAATGATGCTTCAGATTGTCAATTGTTTTCATAATTTGCTTCATAGAATCTACCGCTTGCTCTACATCTATGAATTTTTCAACATTATTAAAATCAATATCATACCAAGAAAATCCTTCGTAATCACTATTATTAGGAGCTCTCAAGCTCACAATGATCCAATCTTCTGGCAAGTCATGTCGGAAACTGAATAAATCTTCCTCGTTACTTCCATATCCGTGGAGCATCACCAACATTTGAGTTTGTGAAGTAATATTTTCTGGTTCTCTTACAATAAATTTTAAATCCATAGTACAAAGATAATTTTTATATTTTTGATGTGAAGCAAGACGTAAAATCCTATTTTTCACTTTCAGTCCAGCTTTTCATTGCAATCTGTTATTGCAAGCAAATCTAAAGCAATCCCAAGTTTTTTGCCTGCAATAACAGGATTTTCATTTCAATCTGGACTATTCATTCGCATCTGCTTCTTTACACTTTACCAATACTTTGCCAAACAAAAAAACTGACACGAAGTCAGTTTTCTATTTTTTTAATAAAATAATTTTTTCGAGAATATAGAATTTAGCCTGTCGTTCCTACGGAACTACTCCAGATTCAAAACTTTTACCTCAAAACTCGAAACTTGTATCTCAAATCTAAAGAACTCCAGTTTTCACCATACATTCTCTCATTTTTTGATACGTTCTTTCAATATCGTGGTCAAGACCAATTGAAAATCTGATTAATCCATCAGAAAGTCCCATTTCTTTTCTCTCTTCTTCAGGGATTTCAGATGAAGTAGAACTTCCGCTGCATGAGAATAAAGTTTTGTAAAAACCCAAACTTACTGCTAAATAACCAAGATTCTCTGTTTGCATGAGTTCCATTAATTCATTGGCTTTTTCTACACTCCCTACATCTATTGTTAATAAGCCGCCAAAACCATATTCTTTGTGCATCATAGATTTCATCAGTTCATGATTTTTGTGAGATTTTAAACCAGGGTATTTTACTTTCAAACCATCATTTTCGAATTTTTCTGCTAAAAACAGTGCGTTTTCGCTGTGTTTTTTCATTCTTATGTGCAGTGTTCTTAGATTTTTAAGAATACTTGCAGAACGGAAACTATCCATTGTTGGGCCTAGAAGCATACATGCGCCATTATTTACATTTTTGGTGTCGTCTACAAATTCTTGTGAAGCGCAATATACACCACCAACTGTATCACTGCTTCCATTGATAAATTTAGTTAAACTATGAATTACCACATCTGCTCCTAGCGTAATCGGGGAAACCGAAAGTGGAGAAAACGTATTATCAACAATCAATTTTAGGTTGTGTTTTTTGCAAATCTCTGCCAGTTTTCTTAAGTCGGCAATTTCTAAAAGAGGGTTACTTACTGTTTCGCAGTAGATAATTTTGGTATTGGGTTTTATTGCGGTTTCTACTTTTTCTAAATCAGTAATATCTACAAAACTCGTTTCAATTTGATAAGGTGGAAGAAAATTTTTCATAAAAGCATACGTTCCTCCGTAGATTGTTCTGGCAGAAACAATATGATCGCCACTTTTGCAGATTTGAAGCAAAGTAGAGGTAATTGCGCCCATTCCAGAGGCCGTTACATTAGCAGTTTCTGTGCCTTCCATTTTAGCAAGAGCTTGTGCTAAATACAAATTCATTGGTGATGAATGTCTAGAGTACAAGTAACAACCTTCTGCATTCCCTTCGAAGGTATCAAACATTGTTTTAGCAGAAAGGAAAGTGTAAGTTGAACTGTCAGAAATTGAAGGGTTTACGCCTCCAAATTCTCCGAAATATTGCAAATCTTGAATCGCATTTGCCGCGTTGAAATTTTCCATAATTTTTATTATTGTGAAGAATGAAATGATGAAGTAATTAGTTGATATCTTAGAACTATTACCTAGTTTTACTTTTTTTCGCAATGATGTAAATTTGCTATTATTCCAACTTTATTACAATAAATATAATATAATTCAGAAAATAAATCTAAAATGTTTTAAATTTACCGAAAATTTAAAGTTTTAAATTCAAGTATTTCGGCTTTAACCAAAAATAAATCTATGGAGCTAGATAAAATCGACAAAAAATTACTCTATTTTTTACAAGAAGACAGCAAGCAAACCACAAAAGAATTGTCTCATAAGTTAGATTTATCTGTGACTGCTGTTTATGAACGTATCAAAAAATTAGAAAAGCAAAAAATAATTTCTAAATATGTTGCCATTATTAATAGGCAAAAAGTGGAGAGAAATTTTATTGTTCTTTGTCACATAAAATTGATTCAACATAGAAAAGAATATGTCTTGCAATTTGAGAAAGAGATTATGACTTTACCAGAGGTAACAGAATGTTTCCACGTGAGCGGAGATTATGATTACATTTTAAAAATCTGCGTAAAAGATATGGAAGAATACCGAAATTTTATGGTTACCAAACTCACAACTTTGCAACATATCGGTTCTACACACAGTTCTTTTATGATTGCGGAAGTGAAGAATACGACTGCGATTATTTTATGATTTTAGTCTGTTAAATTTTTGTTTTTGTATTGTTTCGAAAACTTTATTGCAAGAATTAAAAATAAAAATAACCAGGTAATTGCAAGAATCCATAATGGTTCATTATTGTTGCATAAAGGTATAGTATTGATAAAGCTTTTGTTGCATTCAAATGCTATATTTGCGCCCCAATGTACTCCAAAAGTTAGCCAAAGAGATTTAGTAATTATTATTGATATTGCTAATACTAAACCTAGGAAAAATAAGTAGGATAATACTGAAATTCCTTCGTTTAATCTCCATATATGATTTAAAACATAAATTATACTGGATACTAAAATCCAAATCGATGGTTTTAAAAATTTTAGATGAGCATATAAATATCCTCTTGTAAGTATGTCTTCTGCTAGAGATGGTACGAATGTCATTAGTAATATCATTGGTAATTTTTGAATGACAACTGACAAAGATTCATAACCTAATATTTTTTCATAACCTAAAAAATAGGAAATAAATACTGAAAATGCAAAAAATAATAAACCAGTAATTATTCCAAAAGAAAAGTTTTTTAGCCAACCATTATCAAAACCTAATCCGTAGCTTTTATAGCCATCAAGTTGTTGGAATTTTACCACAAAATAAGCTAAAATAAGGAAGCCTATTTTGAAAATAGCCATTATCCAAAAATTTTGAAAAAATTCTGGAAAATGGTAAACAAAAAATAATAAAGTAAATCCTAATATGAAGGATGTATTTTTAAAATTTTTCATCTTAGATTTTAATCAATCGCTTTCACGATAAAATACTGCTTTTTACCTTTTTGTAATAATAAAAATTTACCGTCAATTAAATCTTTTTCAGAAGCTAGAAAATCGTCTTTTATTTTTTCTTTGTTTACAGAAATTGAATTTTGTTGAACTTCTCTTCTCGCTTCACCTTTAGATTTTAGAAAATTAGATTTTTCTGATAATAAATCTACAATATTGCAACCCAAAACTTCAGATTTTGCAACTTCCGCTTGTGGAACTCCATCGAAAATTTGTAAAAATAATTCTTCGTCAAGACTTACTAAATCTTCGGCTGTGCTTTTCCCGAAAAGGATTTCCGAAGCTTTCAATGCTTTTTCGTATTCTGCTTTTCCGTGAACCCAAACTGTAACTTCTTCAGCCAGTTTTTTCTGTAATTTTCTTTCGTGAGGAGCGGTTTTATGTTCTTCAATTAATGCTTCTATTTCTTCTTTTGGTAAAAAAGTATAGAATTTTATAAATCTTTCTGCATCTTCATCTGTAGCATTTACCCAAAATTGGTAAAATTTATAAGGAGAAGTTTTTTTAGCGTCAAGCCAATAGTTTTCTCCCGCTTCAGATTTCCCGAATTTAGAACCATCAGCTTTTGTAATCAATTGAATCGTTAAAGCAAAAGCTTCACCTTGCGCTTTTCTTCTGATAAGTTCGCTACCAGTAGTGATATTTCCCCACTGATCAGTTCCTCCCATTTGTAATTTTACGCCATTATTTTGGTAAAGATGTAAGAAATCATATCCTTGCAATAATTGGTAAGTAAATTCGGTAAAACTCATTCCTTCTACACCTTCTTTCCCTGAAAATCGGTTTTTCACAGAATCTTTTGCCATCATATAATTCACGGTAATGTTTTTCCCGATGTCACGAGCAAAATCTAAAAACGTGAAATTCTTCATCCAATCATAATTGTTAACCAATTCTGCTTTATTCGGTTCGTTTCCTTCAAAATTTAAAAATCTAGAAAGTTGCCCTTTTATACAATCTACATAATGATTAAGTGTAGCTTCGTCTAGCAAATTTCTTTCCGAAGATTTACCAGAAGGATCACCAATCATACCAGTTGCACCGCCAACCAAAGCAATAGGTTTATGACCGTGCTGTTGAAAATGTGCCAAAATTTTTATCTGAATCAAACTTCCGATATGAAGTGAATCTGCGGTAGGATCAAAACCAATATAAGCAGTCGTCATTTCCTTATTCAGTTGTTCATCAGTTCCGGGCATCATATCAGCGTACAAACCGCGCCATTTTAGTTCTTCAATAAAAGCGTTCATTTTCTTAAAAATTTTGATTGGCAAAGATAGGAAATTTGCTGGAAGTAGGAGGCTAGAAGCTGGAAGTTTTTAAGGGAGTACATTTTATGGTGAATTTATAAATGTAGTAAAAAGCTCTGCATTTTTTGCAATGCAGAGCTTTTTAATATTAAAAGAATTGGCTTTTATAGGTTTGGGATAAGTTTCCAAACGTCAAAGTTGTCCCAATTTCTTTTAGAATCACTATTTCCTGCATTAGAGCTAAAATAGATAAAACCATCTGAGCCAAAAGAAGGTGTAGCATTCCATGTGTTTCCTGTGGTAAGCTGTTTCACACTACCACCATTAATATCCATTAGGAAAATATGTGATGAAGTTTGTGAACCTGCTTTATTTTTTTCTCTTTTGCTAAATACAATCCATTTTCCATCTGGTGAATATTTGGGATGCACATAATCAAAATCACCACTAGTAAGTTGGGTTTGTTGCCCTGTTTCTAGATTGTAAATGAAAATTTGATAAAAATTACCCACTTTTTTGTTAAATAAAAACTCTTTGTTGCTTGGGTGAGGATAAGGTGATTCTCCTACACCTAAAAGAGTAAAATTTAGACCTGTAGGATCCATGGTGCAAAGTTGAAAATCAGAGCCAATTTTTGAGGTAAATAGTATTTTATTGGTTCCTTTTAGATGAGAGGAGTAGTGATCGTAATCACCATTTGAATTAGGTGAAACGTAATTTATGCCGCCTTGATCTATTTTAGATTTGGCAATAACGGGTTTGGTAGGTACTGCATAAGTAAAATAAAATCCTTTACTATCTGGCATCCAAGAAGGGTACATGCATCCTTCTGTGAGTAGAGGTGTGGTACCTTGTGAACCAATAGTTTTTAAATCTATATGTGATTGTTTAGATCCTACTTGACTTGGGTCTATAGTATGGTATAGTAGTTTTTTACCATCAGGACTTAATACGGGGTAGAAGTTCTGTAAGTTGTCATCAGTCACTCTAGTAAGTTCCTTAGCGTCTGGTGTAACAGCAGGAGCTAGATCTATTTGTATGATTTTTGTGATATTTTTAGAACCACAATTATGAAGAATAACAGAAAATGCTAATATACTTAGAGCAGTTTTCAGGATGTGTAGTTTTTTCATAGATTCTTGTTTAGTTTGTTATATTTTTTTATTTGTAAATTTTTAGTTTTTTACAGGGCCAGCAGCTGTGTCATTATTATTGGTAGTGCTGCTTCTGTTGATTTCTTTTTTCGGAGAATTAGTAATATTTAGATATCCGTTTTTTTTGTTTATGCTAGTGCTGGCAACAGAACAATTTTGAAGGCAGAGTATAATAATACCAAGAGCAACAAATGTCTTTTTTGTTTCAAAAGTTTTCATACGTGTTATTTTTTATTTATTGTGTTTGTATTTGAGTGATTGTTCCAATACAATACATTAGCTTCTTTACAAAATTGAAGGTTTTGTTAAGAAAATGAAATACCTATCATTAGGTATTTTTATGATGATATTTTTATAAATAAAACATTTTTATTAAATTTATATTTCATATTATTGTTAAGTGTTATTAAAAAGATAATTTTGTCTGATAATAATTGATTAATCAATATTTTTGTATTATTGATTTTTACTATTGAAATTAGCTTTTAGAAATATAAAAACTATGGCAAAAGAGACAGTAAAGTTTGATGTAATGAGAAAGACATGGAATAAAATTTCAAAATTTCATGACGGTCATTTAGGCTCTACATTTGAGCTTGAGATTTATAAAAAAATGTTGAATTTGTTTCATTTTGGAGATTACTATTATTATATTTTCAATGTTCCAAAAGCTACTATAGAATGGATAAGTGATGAGGTGATGGCTGTTTTGGGTATTGCAGAAGGCGTTACTGCAGAGTATATTTTTGAAAATATTCATCCACAAGATAAAAACAGATTTATAGAGCACGAATACGCAGTTACCAAATTTTTTGAACAACTACCACCAGACAAAATTTTAAAATATAAAGTAACTTATGATTATAGATTAAAAGATTTTTATGGAAACTATAAATGGATTCTACAGCAGGTAGTTACTATTCAAAGCGAAAAAAACGGAGCAGTAATACGCACACTTGGTGTGCATACAGATATTTCATATCTCAAGAGAGATAATAAACCATCAGGTTTATCTTTTTTAGGTTTAGATGGTGAACCTTCATATTATAATGTTTCAGTAGATAAACTTGTTTTTATTCCATCTGGTGAGGTTTTTACCACCAGAGAAAAGCAAATATTAGAGTTGGTTATTAGTGGCAAGAGTTCTAAAGATATTTCAGAAAAATTGCATATTTCGAAATATACAGTGGATACACATCGAAAAAATATCCTTTCAAAATCGGGATGTGAGACTGTTCCAGAGCTTATATCAAAAGCTATTCAAGAATCTTGGGTTTAGTTTTAGAAGCACACGTTTCCGTGTTTTTTTTCACTTTTAGACACGCTTTCCGCACTCGCTTTTTAATTTTTTTGCCAACGCTCAACCCTTTCAGAGTTTGAAACTCTGAAAGGGGGCCTCCAAACAAAAAAAAATTAAAAGAGCTCAAGCAATGCTTCAATCGTGGCTAAATTTCACGGGCAGTTTTTCTTTTCACTTTTCTAAACTACCCCGTCAAAATTTTCGCGGAAAATTTTGCCACCCCTTAAAAGAAGGGGAATTCTTCACGTTCTCAACTTTGAAAACAATCGACGCGAGCGAAGCGAGCGTCAAATATTTAAAATTATTTATTTTTGAGTATCATAGGGAATTCCATTTTTGGCTCCAGACAAATAAATTCCATAATCTGTTTCAACTTCAATTTCACAATCTGCATTTTTAGAGTGTTCTAATAGATTTTCAAAATCTTTAATTATTAATTTTACTTTTTCAATATCATCTTTATGTGAAGCATAAGCTGGTCCACCAGCTCCGAAATAAACAATAAAAGTAATATCAGTCTTTTTATCTTTAATGTAATAATTAAAACCTTCGTATAAAATACCTTCTGGTTTTCCAAAATTTCCCCACATTCTTGATAAAAAATCTCCTATTGGAGCAGTTTGACTTCTCATCACTCCAAAATCAACTAATTCAAAATTTTTTAATTTGTTTTTATCAATTTCATTAGAATGTACTACAATAAATTCCTTGTTCATATTTGTGGAATTTTTAATTTGTGCAAAAAATAAATTAGTAATTGATAATAGGATAAATGTAATGTTTTTTTTCATTTCATAGTTATTGGTTTTTCAAATTTACAAAATTTTGCTACTTAAAATCTATTTCCATAGACAAAACCTAAACTTTCAATTTAAGAATTTGAAATTATGAATCTTGAATTTTCTGTATCTTTGCACAGCAATGGAAAAACCAGAACTTCTACAACTCATCTTCTTGGCCAAAGAAAAAAATCAGAAAGCACAAACTAAACTGATCAATCAATTTTGGACAGACGTTTTTTCTTTCGTGATGAAAAAAGTACACGACGAAAACGTGGCTGATGAACTTACCGTTTCTGTGTTTTCTAAAGTGTTGGCGAAATTAGATTTGTATGATGAGAATTTCCAGTTCAAAACGTGGATTCTTACCATAGCCCAAAATTCTATAATAGATTATTGGCGTAAAAAAAATCGTGAAACTGAAGAAGCAACCGAAGACTTTGAAGATTTTAAAAATCAATTTGAAAAATCTCCCGAAGAAATTATGATTTCGGAGCAAGAAGAAAAGAAAATTATAGATACCGTTGCAAAAATGGATGTTGGCTATCAAAAAATTATTCAGTTAAGATTTTTTGAGGAAAAAAGTATCAAAGAAATTGCCGAAGAATTAGGACTTTCCGTTGCCAATACCAAAGTAAGAATTATGAGAGCCAAAAAAGTTTTGGCAGAATTGTTAAACGAAAACGAGTGAAATCTCTCACTGATTGAGCAGATGAAATCAGCCGAATCAGCTCAATCTGCGAGAAAAATTTTAGATATTTATGGAAAATCAAATTCAAGATACTACTACCAATAAACCAAAATGGATTAGAGTAAAGCTTCCTACAGGAAAGAATTACAGAGAATTAAGAACACTGGTTGATAAATATAAACTGAACACTATTTGCCAAAGTGGAAGTTGCCCAAATATGGGAGAATGTTGGGGAGAAGGAACAGCAACTTTTATGATTTTAGGAAATATCTGTACCAGAAGTTGCGGATTTTGTGGTGTAAAAACAGGTAAACCGCTTGATGTAAACTGGGACGAACCCGAAAAAGTAGCGCGTTCTATCAAATTAATGAAAATAAAACACGCCGTTCTTACTTCGGTTGATAGAGATGATTTGAAAGATATGGGTTCTATTATTTGGGCAGAAACCGTGAATGCAGTTCGCAGAATTTCACCTGGAACTACAATGGAAACATTAATTCCTGATTTTCAAGGAATTCATAAACATTTGGATAGATTGGTAGAAGTAGCACCAGAAGTGATTTCTCATAACATGGAAACCGTAAAAAGATTAACCAGAGAAGTGAGAATTCAAGCGAAATATGAACGCAGTTTAGATGTTTTAAAATATTTAAAAGAAGCTGGACAAAACCGCACCAAAACTGGAATTATGCTTGGTTTAGGCGAAACCAAAGAAGAGGTTTTGGAAACCATTCAGGATGTGAGAAATGCCAATGTGGATGTCATTACAATTGGGCAATATCTTCAACCAACCAAAAATCACCTTCCTGTAAAACGTTTTGTAGAATTGGAAGAGTTTGAAGAATATAGAATTTTTGCGGAACAGTTAGGTTTCCGTCATGTAGAAAGTTCACCTTTGGTTAGAAGTTCTTATCACGCAGAAAAGCATATTCACTAATTGAGTTACGGGATTCGAGTTACGAGATTAGCATTTGGTAACTCGGAACTCGGAACTCGAAACTCGAGACTTTTATGAAAAACGCAGTCCTAATTACCATCGGAGACGAAATTCTTTCGGGAAATACCATTGATACCAATTCTAATTTTATCGCTACTCAACTGAAAAATATAGGTTTCAAAGTCGTGCAAATTTTCACGATTTCTGATGAAATTGAAACCATCAAAAAAAACTTGAAATCTGCTTTTGAATTGGGTGATTTGGTGATTACAACTGGCGGACTTGGTCCTACAAAAGACGATAAAACCAAAAAAGCTTTTGCCGAATTTTTTAATGATACCTTGGTTTCTGATACTGAAACTTTAGAACATTTGAGACAATTGCTCATCAAAAGAAAGAGAGAGCATTTGTTTGATATCAATCTTCCACAAGCCGAAATTTTATCAAAATCTAGAGTTTTTCAAAACCACAACGGAACTGCGCCGAGTTTGATGGTAGAAGAAAATGGCAAAATCGCGATTTGTCTTCCTGGTGTTCCTTACGAAGTGAAACCTTTGATTAAAAACCAAATCATTCCGTTTCTTCAAGAGAAATTTGAACAGAATTTCATTATTTCCAGAATTATTTCGGTGGTAAATTTTCCAGAAAGTTTGCTTTCGGAAACCATTGAAAGTTGGGAATTGGCTTTGCCTGAAAATATTACACTTTCGTATCTTCCAATTGCCAATCGTGTGAAATTGAGATTGACTGCTACAGGAAAAAATGAAGAAATTCTGAACCAACAACTAGACGAAGAAATCACAAAATTAAAACCTTTAATTCAAGATAATATTATTTCAGAAAATGGAGATTCCATCGAGGAAATTCTGCACGATTTGTTAATTTCTAAAAATCTCACTATTTCTACCGCCGAAAGTTGTACTGGTGGTGAATTGTCTCATTTGATTACAAGTGTTTCGGGAAGTTCTAATTATTTTTTAGGTGGAATTTGCACCTATCAAACGCAGAAAAAATCTGAAATCTTGGGTGTTTCAGAAGATTTAATCAAAGAAAAGACGGTGGTTTCAGAAGAAGTATCACAAGCGATGAGTTTGGGTTGTCAGAATTTATTTAAAACTGATATTTCTCTTTCTACAACGGGAGTTGCAGGCCCGAATTCTGATGAGTTTGAGAGCGAAATAGGAACGGTTTTTTATTCTATAAGAGTTCATAATTTTGAGAAAACTTTCAAATTGTATCTTCCTCATTTAGAACGAAAAGATTTTATGAATTTCGTTTCGATGAAGGTTTTGCAAGATTTAATTGAGATTTTAATTAAAGAAAAGGTATAAAAATTGACTTTAAGTGTAATAAAAACCAGTACAAAGTTGTTTTGATATAAAAGGTATATTATGAAAAAAATAGTTTTCGGCTTTCTTGTCGTTTTATCTCAGGTAGCTTATTCTCAAACTTCTAAAAACTTTGGTGATTTTAGTTCGGTAAAAGCGTATGACAGAATTAATGTGACGTTAGTAAAATCTTCGGAAAACAAAGTGGAAATTTCTGGTGACGATTCTGATGTAGAAATAGTAAATAAAAACGGTGAGCTTAAAATAAGAATGATTCCGACTAAAATTATGCAGGGTGATAAAGTTTCGGTAACAGTATTTTATGAAAATCTAAACGAAATACAAGCAAGTCAAGGTTCTAAAATTACTTCAGAAGATTCTGTTGAGAATGGTATTTTAAATATTACTTCTAACGAAGGTTCTATTTTAAATTTAAAAATTGAAGCAGATATTTTGAATGCAAAAACCAATTCTGGAGGTATAATTAATATTTCTGGAATTGCAAAAACACAAGATGTTTTGGTGAATTCTGGTGCTAATTTTAATGGAAGAAATTTAAAATCAGAAGTAACTTCTGTTACCACAAATGCTGGCGGAAATGCAGATGTTTATGCTTCTAAAACCGTAACTGCTACCAATAGAGCTGGCGGAAATATCAATGTTTATGGATCTCCTGAGAATAGGAATACCAAAAATATGTTGGGAGGGAAAATTAATTTCAGATAAACTAAATTATTTAAAATCAAGGTAATTGCCTTGATTTTTTTATTTTTGATAGAAATTACTTGAAATGAAAAACTTAAAATATATACTTTTAATTCTTACTTTTTTAGCATTAATTGTTTCTTACATCGGTGCAAAAGAACCTTTTACTTGGTGGCTAGAAGTTTTACCCGTTTTTGTAGGGATTTTGTTTTTGGCAATTTTTAGAAAATTTGAATTCACCAATTTCGTTTATGTGGTTATTTTTCTACATTTTTTGGTTTTAATCATTGGTGGGCATTACACTTATGCAGATGTTCCGTTTTTTGAAGATTGGGGAGAGCGTAATAATTATGATAAACTGGGGCATTTTATGCAAGGTTTTTCTCCTGCTTTAATCATGAGAGAAGTTTTGATTAGAAAAAATGTGGTGAACGGAAAAGGCTGGTTGTTCTTTATTGTTCTCTGTTTCGTGATGTTTGTGAGTTCTACCTATGAATTGATAGAATGGTGGGTTTCTGTTTTTTCTGGCGAAGCTGGTGATAGTTTTCTGGGAACTCAAGGTTATATTTGGGACACGCAAACAGATATGCTAATGGCGTTAATTGGCGGAATTGTGGCTCAATTGTTTTTAAGCAAAGCACTGCAAAAAAATATTAATCGATTATTATAATATTCATAAATTTTTTAAGGTAATTTTAAGATGTATTAAAGTTTAATTAAACTTTATTTTTTTAGTGTTTTTTGGTTCTAAATTTGTGCTTTGAATTTTTATAATTCATTTATTAAACTATGAATCAGACTAGGCAGATTTTCCAAACAGAGAATACTTCTCGATGGAAAAAAGTAACGTGGAGTACCCGTTTTATTTTGTTTTTTCTCTTTTTACTCATTGCATCTCTTTTGTTGATGATGAAATTTGATAGAACTCCTAAAATTCCTTTTCAGCAAGACTATAAATCTGTAATTACTGCAACCAAACCTTTTTTACAAGAAAATAAATTGTCTAAAGAATACAAAGGTTTCAGGAAATTTATTGCCGAAAAAAATGCCAAATTTGAATACGAAAAAGTAAAAAATGAGAGGGCGTTTTATGATAAATATGATCGTAATTGGTATCATTTTCCTGCTGGTATTCGTTCTGCATTTTATGTTGCTTGGGATCCTCAGTCTTTGATGTCGCTCAGAAGAAATGTTAAAAATCTCAATTTGGTTTTCCCAGAATGGTTCTTTATAGATCCTAAAACTGGTGATTTAAAAACCAATATAGATAATGTAGGCTTGGGCTTGCTTAAAAAAAGTAAAATTCCTGTAATGCCTATTTTAAGTAATAATTTTGATAGAGAATTTCATTCAGAAGGGGTAAAACTAGTGCTTAGAAACCCCGAAAGAAGAAAAAAGCTGATTCAAAATGTACTAAATACTTGTCTCAAAAACCATTTCATAGGAATTAATATAGATTTTGAAGATTTGAATCTTGACAGAGATGAGCCTTTAACGCAATTTGTAAAAGAACTTTCAGAAACTTTTCATCAAAATAAATTGTATATAACGCAAGATATAATGCCAGATAATAGTGATTATAATCTTACAGAGCTTCAGAAATATGTAGATTATTTTGTACTGATGGCTTATGATGAGTATTCTGCTGATAGTGATCCTGGTCCTATTGCTTCACAAAAATGGATAGAAGCTCAGGTTGATAAAATTTCTAAAAAAGTTTCGCCATCTAAGGTGATTTTAGGTTTGGGAGCTTATGGTTATGATTGGAGTTCTAATCCAGATCAAAATACGTCTGTTACTTACATGCAGGCTATCACCAAGGCTAATCAGAGTAAAGCTAAACTAGATTTTGATGACAATACTTTTAATTTATCTTTTTCTTATAAAGATTTGAAGAATAATGTTCACAATGTCTTTTTTACAGATGCGGCTACACTTTTTAATACGATGAGGTTTGGCTCAGAATATCCTTTGGCAGGAACTGCACTTTGGAGGTTAGGAAGCGAAGATGCTAGAATTTGGCACTATTATAATAAAGATTTAAGCGCTGCTAATATTACAAAAATTAACCTGAAACCATTAGAAAATGTGAAGGGACAAACAATGGTAGATTATATCGGTGATGGAGAAGTTCTAGATGTACTCAATACTCCAAAATCTGGGAAAATTGCATTAGAAATTGATAAAAATGAAAACATAATTACAGACGAAAATTACATAACTTATCCTACTTCTTATGAAGTTCAAAAACACGGCGAAGCTCCTGCTAAAGAGTTGGTTTTAACTTTTGATGATGGCCCAGATGAAACCTACACACCACAAGTTTTAGATGTACTTTCTAAATACCATGTTCCTGCGGTTTTCTTTTTAATTGGACTTAATTCTGAGAAAAATTTACCTTTAGTAAAAAGAATTTTTAAAGAAGGACACGAGATTGGAAACCATACTTTCACTCACGAAAATGTAGCAAAAGTAAGTCCGGAAAGAGCTTTGTTAGAGTTGAAGTTAACCAGATTGCTTTTTGAGTGCGTAACAGGACATAGCACCATACTTTTCAGAGCACCTTATAATGCAGATTCAGAACCTACCACAGCCGAAGAAATTGTACCAGTAGCTTTGGCAAGACAACAAAACTATTTGGATATTGGCGAAAACATAGACCCAGAAGATTGGCAACCTGGCATAAAAGCAGATGAAATAGTTGCAAGAATAGAAAAACAGCTCAAAGAACGTGGAGGTAATATCATTTTATTGCACGATGCTGGTGGTGATACCAGAGAAGAAACGGTAAAAGCATTAAAAATTTTAATTCCGAAATTACAAAAACAAGGCTATC
>DDFD01000042.1 GCA_002337005.1 Flavobacteriales bacterium UBA1937
CCCAAATCTTTTTTTGTGTTTTTTTGATTTCAAGGCTATATTTGTCTTAAGGTATTGGTTTTTAGAGAGAAAAATTTCATATTTTTTTGCTATTATTTTTGATAATTATTCAAAAACGCTACCTAAAAAGGCTTTTGCATTGTCAAATTAATAAAAACAGAGATTTAGGCTTCCTTTTTTTAGCTGATTTATATTATAAATCTTATCGTTTTTATGGAAATTTATGTGGTATGGAAATAAAAAAAAGCTTTAGCTAAGATGTTTTCTTAACTAAAGCTTATGTCTTTTTGTGGTGAAAATTAAATTTGAGCGGATAGTTGCAGCCCGACCTGAGTGGAGCTCTCCCAAAATAGTGCTGGCTTTTGCTCGGGATTTGGGAAGCGGGAACGGAGGGCGGATGAGCTGCCCTGATAAAAATTTTTAATTTAGTTGATAATTATTGGTTGATAAATACTGATTAAAAATTGTGCAAATGATTTTTCTATTCTGATGATGTCCCCTGTTTTGAAATTGATTCCTGGATTTGTAGGTGAATTTGTGGAGATTTTTTTTCCTGAAATTTGAAAATATTGTTCCGCCTGCGTGTCTTTTGATTGCAACTTGATTCTAGAGCCTAAAAATTTACCAACGGAAATATCTGTAATGTTATCTCTAGACAAATCATATTTAATGTATGATCTAGCAGGAACTTTAATTTTTTTATTGTTGATTCTTATTTCGGTTTCTTTTTCTGGATTGATTAAGTAAACTTGGTTTTCTTCTTTTTTGATTTTGGAGGATTCTACATCATATATATATATAGTGTAGTAATTAGGATTGAATTTATTTTGTCCTTCTATATTTTCTGTTGTGTTTATGTAGAAGTAATTGGCTGAAATGGTTTTGGCTTTTTTGTATATTTCATTAAAAATTGCAACATCGTCATTCGAGAATCCGGAAACTTCTATCTTTCCTAAATATTTAGCGATGGTAGAGTCTGGCTTTTTGTAGAAAGCATAAAGAAACTTGTCTTTGTTTTCGCCTATGTTTTTGGCTTCGGTGAGAAATACTGTTTGTGAAAAACAGAAACCAGCATATAATATTATATATAGGTATAGAATTTTTTTTATCATTATTATTCATTTTTTAAAATTTCTATGCAATTGCCTAGACTTATTTGCCAATCTATTGGTTGCACATTATATATATTCTGAATTTTTTCTAAATCTAGGGTGCTATTTTTTGGTCTTTTGGCAGGTGTAGGATATTGCCAGGTTTCTAGAGGATTCAGTTTTACATTAGACCGAGACAATTCTTTAATTTTAGAAGCGAAATCAAACCAAGAAATTTTACCAGCATTTGAAAAATTAAAAATTCCTGGAATTATTTTCTCAGTCTTTACGATTTTCATAATTGCTTGCGCTAAATCATTGGCATTGGTTGGTTGTCCGAATTGGTCTGCTACAATCCCAAGTTCTTCTTTGATGGCAAAAAGATTGAGCATTGTTTTCACAAAATTTTTTCCAAATTCTGAATATACCCAAGATGTTCTAAGGATGACGGTGCAAGGATTAACTTCTAACGCTAATTCTTCGCTTGCCAATTTAGATGCTCCGTAAACACCGATTGGATTGGTGAAATCATCTTCAGTGTAGGGCAACTGGTTTTCACCGTCGAAAACATAATCTGTAGAAACGTGAATAAACTGGACATTATATTCAGAACAAGCTTCGGCAAGGTTTTCGGTACCGTTTGCATTGACTAAAAATGCTTTTTCAACATCTGTTTCTGCTAAATCTACTGCAGTATAAGCAGCTGCGTTGATACAAAAAGAAAGTTCAGTTTGCCAAAAAAAATTGAAAATATCTTCTTTATTGGTAATATCCAAAGTTTCTGAATCTGTGAAAATAAATTCAAATTCTGGAAAATCTTTTGATAACTTCTGAATGCTTTGTCCTAGTTGACCGTTACCGCCAGTTACGAGTATCCTTTTAGTTTCCATTGATTGATCTGTTATATTTTCTGAAATGTAGAACTCTATCTTTGAATTCTTTTTCATCTATTTCTACCAAATATTTCTCAAAAAATTCTTTTTCGTTTTCTGGTAATGCTTCAGATTGTCTGGTTTTCATATTAAAATAAATCACCGTAATCCAAAGAACTGCATTAATGGTTTTCTGATCTTCGCTCTTCATCAGAATTTCTACTTTAGAAACTCTGTCTGTAATTTCAATCATTTTACTACTAATGGTCACCTTCGTATTAGCTTTTACTTCTTTTAGGTAAGCAATTTCATTTTGTATGGCAATCCAAGTACAACCAGTTTTTTTGAGATACTGCTCATAAGTAAATCCATAAAATTCTTCTACGTGATCTTCTCTGGCATTGAGCATATATTCTAAATATTTCACATTATTAAGATGACCAATAGGATCACAATCACTAAATCTGATTTTAACGTTAGTAGCTATTTCTTTTATCATTTTCAATATAATTTTATAGGATGATCATCCTGTTTTTTTATTAAATCTTCCCTTTTGGAATGTTTATTTATAGTTTAATTTGAATTTAAATAAAATTATTTCCAATTGTAAAAGGAGTAATTTTGAAAAAAAACTATAATATAATAATTTCGCATACAAAAATAAACAAAAAAACCACCTTCTAAGAAGGTGGTTTATGGTATTTTAGAATTTATTAAAGTCCTAATTCTTTTTTAACTGCCGCTGTAGCATCTGGACCAGCTTTGTAGATTAATCCATTTGTAGCTGAATCAAAAACAAAATCATAACCTCCAGCTTTTGCTGCTCTGGTAATAGCATCATTTATTCTCTTATCAATAGGAGTATAAGCTGCATTTGATTTTTCAGCTAAATCTTTTTGAGCTGCTTGTTGCATTTGCTGTATTTGCTCTCTAGACTTAGTAAGTTCAGCTTCTTTAGCTTCTCTTTGCTGAGGAGTTAATTTAGCTGCGCCTTCCTGGTATTTTTGAGCTTCAGCTTGCCAAGCAGTAGCTGCTTTTTCTATCTCAGCTTGTTTAGCAGTAGAGAATGCCTTTAATTGTTCGTCTGCCTTTATTTTTTCTGGCATAATATTTAAAATAGCGTCAACATCTACTGTTGCTATTTTCTGAGCTTTTGCAACTCCGAACGACATGAACATCACTACCGCTGCAAATAAAATGCTTATTTTTTTCATTTTCTTAAAAAATTTAAATTGTTTATTATTTTACTTATTTTTTGTTTTTTGTTTTGGTCTCGCTTTTATTGTCTTTACTTTTATCTTCTTTAGAAGGTGTTTTAAGCAATAAATCCAAAACTTTATCTGTATAATCGTATTTTTTATCTAAAAAAATGACGCTTATGTTATTACTTTTATCAAGAACTATGCCTAAAGTATTTTTATCTACTATAGTTTTGATGGCGTTCCAGATCTGGTCTTGAAATGGTTTAGCCAGATTTGCTCTAAATTTATTAATTTCACCTTCTCCGCTGAATTTTTCAGCAATAAATTTTTGAATATTTTTTTCGAGATTCTTTACTTCAGTTTCCTTAAGCTTCAATTGATCTCCCACTAAAAGTACTTTTTCATTTTCAAAAGCAGTCTTTTTAGTTTCATATTCACTTTGCATTTTCTGAAGTTGTTCTTCCCAAGTTTTAATCTGTGCATCTAATCTAGATTGCGCCTCTGTATATTGTGGCAATTTGCTAAGAATATAATTGGTATCTACTACTCCTATCTTTTGTGCAGAAGAATAAGAATTCGCAAATATAACAATTAAAAAAGAAATTAAAACTTTAAATGCTTTCATAGATTTTTTCTTATAAAGATTGGTTCATTAAGAAGTGTGTTTGCCATCCTGAAGGCTCTGTTCCTCCTAA
Source organism: Flavobacteriales bacterium UBA1937 (assembly GCA_002337005.1). Classification (GTDB taxonomy): domain Bacteria; phylum Bacteroidota; class Bacteroidia; order Flavobacteriales; family Weeksellaceae; genus Cloacibacterium. Next base: position 3,861 of record DDFD01000042.1, read on the forward strand.
ATATTTATCAAATCCGTAAGCAAAGTCAAATCCTATTAATCCAAATGCTCCCATATATACTCTTACACCTACACCTACAGATCTTTTCAATTGAAACGGATTAAATGATGAAAAATTGTTCCAAGTATTACCTGCTTCAGCAAATGTGAGGGCAAATATTTTTGCAGTTTGATTCATTGAAATAGGATATCTCAGTTCCGCAGCATATCTGCTGTAGATAGTACCTCCACCGTAAGGTGTAATATCCGCAGAAGTACCTCCTTCTGTAGAAGCGTTTTCATAACCTCTAAGTGGAATAAGCTCTCTACCATCAAATCTACCTCCAAATAAACCAGTACCTCCTACATAAAATCTTTCAAATGGTGGAGCTCCTAATTCTTTTTTGTAACCTTGCAAGAATCCCATTTCTGCACTGCTTCTTAGTACTAGTTTTCCTAAAATTTCTGTATAAGAGTCTGCTTTTAACTTGATTTTGAAAAACTCCATCCATCTATATTTGTCTTGAACAGACATTGTACTGTAGTCTTTTTTTCTAAATAATGAATAAGGTGGCGTAAATTTAATAGATGCTTCTACATTAGATCCTGTGGTAGGGAATATGGGATCATAACCTGCAGAATTTCTACTTAAGCCAACATTAAAACTAAAGTTATTAACATTACCATTACTAACCGTAGTAGAACCAAACTGGAAAGGATAGTTGCTAAAATTATAGCTTTGGAATGATATTCCTGTGTATAAAGAGAAGTAATTATCTGGCCAATTCAATAGTTTATTAAGTCCAGCAGTTGCAGAGAATATATTTAATTTTTGCGAAGCTCCATACATATCAGTATAATTTACCGATGAATGGTTAAGCCCGACACTAAGCGCTGTAGGTCTAGTACCAAACAACCAAGGCTCTGTAAATGACAAACTATAGTTTTTAAAATACTGTCCTGCTTGTGCTTGGATAGACAATGTTTGCCCATCACCTTGAGGAACTGGTTTGAAATCTTTCAATTTCAAGAAATTTCTCAGGGAGAAGTTATTAAAAGTTAATCCTAGTGTACCAATAAATGAGTTACCACCATAACCAGCTTGTAATTGCACTTGTGAAGAACCTTTTTCTACTAAAGTCCAGTGAATATCTACCGTATTATCTTGTGGATTAGGCTGTACATCTTGCCCAACTTGCTGAGGATCAAAAAACTGCATTCCTGCAAGATCAAAATAGGTTCTTTTAATATCTAATTTCGAAAATAAATTCCCAGGTTTTGTTCTAAGTGAGCGTAGGATAACGTGGTCATGTGTAGTGGTATTACCAGCCCAAGTAACTCTATTCCAAGTAGCTTTTTCTCCTTCTTTAATTCTAATTTCTATATCTATAGAATCACCTCTTACAGCTTTTTCTATGGGTTCTACTTTAGAAAAAAGGTAACCATTGTTGAGATAAAGAGATTTGATATCAGAATCATCTTCTTTACCCCCATCTTCTCCTACTTTTTTATTGAAACCTACTGCATCATAGATTTCTCCTTTTCTATATCCTAATAATTTTTGAAGAACATCTGTAGTGTATGAGGTATTTCCGATGAAAGAAACATTACCAATGTAGTATTTCTTACCTTCGTTAAGCTTTACATTAATATTAAAACCTTTGTCATTTCTCCAAACGGAATCAGAAAGTATTCTAGCATCTCTAAAACCTAAAGAGTTGTAATATTTGATTAGATTAATTTTATCCTCATCATATTTTTCTTTGATGAATTTAGAAGGCTTCAGAATTCCTGAAATACTCAATCTTTTTTGTTTGGTATCTTTAAAACCTTTTTTTCTAAGTTTCTTATCAGAAATTTGTTCGTTTCCATCAAATTCGATTTTAGCAATTTTCACTCTTTTGCCTTTATCTACTTGTACCGTCCAGTCTAGTAGATTGGCATCATTAGCATTTACTTTGTCTTTAATCGTAATTTTAGCATCTGCGAAACCTTTTTTTCTGTATTCGTCAGGGATTTTATTACTAAGAGTAGAAATCAGATTATTAGTAATTTTGGTACCTGGTTTTAGGTTATTGTCTTTAGCTAATTTCTCATTTTTAGACTTTCCAATGCCTTTTCCTGTGAATTTCACTTCACCTAGTTCCATTAAATCTTGAAGGTGGAATTTAAGAACTACGCTTTGTCCGTCAATATCTTCTACATAAACTTCTACCTCTGAGAAAGAATCTGTTTCCCAAAGTTTTTTGATAGCATTACTGATTTTTTGACCAGGAATATCTACCATTTCTCCTTTACTAA